>NZ_JAOEDV010000015.1:0-87000 GCF_029837545.1 Stenotrophomonas sp. GD04024
CCCACACCGGCCCGCCAAACCCACAGAAAACCAGAGCCGCTTTGGCTGTTGCTGTTGCTCTGGCCTGCAGCAGGTGCAGGGCGCAGCCCTGCCGAATCCCTACTTCACTCGACGACCCGAACGGTCGATGCGGAACCGCTCTCCGCCTTCCATCGGGGTGTGCCCATCCGCATCCGGCGTGCCCCGACGGCATCCGTTGCAGACCTCGGCCACGCCATCGCGGAACGGCCAGCCGAAATCGAAGGTGCCCGGAACCGCCTGACGGAACTTCAGATCGAAGTAGCCCACGCGGTTGCCGACGCGGGCCCGCAGCAGGCCCTCCTGCGGTGTCTCCGGCCCGTTGTCCCAGGTCAGCACCGGCAGGCTGCGGCCCTTGCGGTTGACGTAATGGAAACCCTGGTCGGCATACACCACGGCCAGGCCGTGGTCGTCGAAGTTCAGGTCTTTCAGCGTGTCGGGGTGGATCCTGGGCCGGTGATCGACCACCTCGCAGTTGGGCAGCGGCCACAACCCGTGCTCGTCGGTGAGCAGCTTGCAGGCCGGTGCCTGTGCCAGCGCAGTGCTGCTGGCCAGCATGCCGAGCAGGACCACCGACCGCGCGAGGCGGCCGCTGGCGGGGGCAGGGCGGGCCTGCCGCGCGATCACTTGGCCTCGGCCTTGCGCTCGAAGGCGGTCGGCGCCGGCAGCTGCACCGGCACGCCCTTGTCGTCGCAGGTGCCGGCCTGGCACAGGCGTTCGCGCAGGGCCGGGGTGGCCTGCACGATCATGTGGTAGATCGCGTTCTGTTCCAGCGTGCCGCGGATCGCCTTGCTGCCCGGGCCACGGGCCCAGATGCCGACGTCCTCGCCACCGTGCGATTCGGACTTCATCGGCACCAGCGCTTCCTGCATGTAGTCCGGGTGCTCGGTGTCGACCTCGCGCAGGTTCGGGCGGCCATTGGCCGGTTCGAAACTGCTCGGGTTGTGCGGGTAGCGCTTGGCGCCGGCCGGCTGCTGGTTGCTGGCGCCGGTGTGCCCCGGACCATTGGCGTAGGTCAGGGTGGTGTACGGCTGGCCGCTGCCGTCCAGCGCGTAGTCCAGCTTGCCGGCGCCGTCTTCGCCGCCCTTGTCCTTCACCTTGCCCAGGATCGGGTTGCCGCGTGCCGGGTAGCCGACGAAGTTCAGGGTGTGCGAGTGGTCGGCGGTGACGATGATCAGGGTGTCGTCGGCCGAGGTCAGTTCGTTGGCCACGCGCACCGCGTCGGACAGCGCCACGGTCTCGGTCAGGGCACGGTAGGCGTTGCCGCTGTGATTGGCGTGGTCGATGCGCGCGCCCTCGATCATCAGCACGTAGCCCTCCTGGTGCTTGGCCAGGTTCTTGATCGCCGCGGCGGTCAGTTCGGCCAGGCTCGGCTCGCCGCCCGGATCCTGCGGGCGCTCATACTCGTAGCGCATGTGGTCCGGCTCGAACAGGCCGAGAATGGCCGGTGCATTGGCGGCGGCGGCCAGCTGCTTGCTGTTCCAGACGTAGGCACCCTGCGGGTGCGCCTGCTGCCATTCCTGCACCAGGCTGCGGCCGTCCAGGCGCTGGCCGACCTTGTCGTCATACTCCGGGTCGCGCTCTTCCACGGTGGTGAATTCACTGCGACCGCCGCCGAGGGCGACCAGCGGGCCACGGCCATAGCGCGAGGTCGACAGCAGCTGCTGGGCGATGTCCTTGCAGCCGGCCGCCTTGGCCGCTTCGGTCAGGTCGGTGTCGTTTTCCCAATTGCGCTCGGGCGAGTTCGCGTAGGTGGCGGCGGGGGTGGCGTGGGTCAGGCGTGCGGTGGACACCACGCCGGTGGCCAGGCCGGCGCTGTCGGCCAGCTGCAGCCAGGTCAGCAGGCCCTTGGACAGGCTGTCGGCACAGTCGGTGCGGCTGCCGGCGCTGACGCCGATCGCACCCATGTGGGTCTTCACGCCGGTGGTGATGGCGGTCATGGTGCCGGCCGAATCCGGCGTCTGCGAATCGGTGTTGTAGGTCTTGCTGAACGCCGTGGCCGGGAAGCGCTCCCAGGACAGCAGGTTCTCTTCGCCCGAACCGCCCTTCTGCTGGCCCTCGTAGATGCGCGAGGCGGCCACGGTGGTCAGGCTCATGCCGTCGCCCAGGAACAGGATGACGTTCTTGGCCTTGCCGGACATCGCGCCGTTGGCGGCCGCCTGGGCGGCACCGCTGCGGTACCACCACTGCGGGGTCTCACCGGCCGGGTGGGCGACGGGATCGACGGCGACCTTGAGGCCGGCCGGGGCAGAGGCGGGGGGGGTGCTGGCGCAGGCGCCCAGCAGCAGGGTGGTGGCGCAGGCGGCCAACAGGGAGACGGAACGGCGCATGGACGCTGGGATCTCACAAACTGTAACGGGACGTTCATTATGCCCGGCCCCGCAAGGCACGCCGATGACACA
Organism: Stenotrophomonas sp. GD04024; assembly: GCF_029837545.1. Lineage (NCBI taxonomy): Bacteria > Pseudomonadati > Pseudomonadota > Gammaproteobacteria > Lysobacterales > Lysobacteraceae > Stenotrophomonas > Stenotrophomonas sp. GD04024. Next base: position 2,421 of record NZ_JAOEDV010000015.1, read on the forward strand.
CTGATTTGCCGGCCGGGCGGTCGTTCTGCCGGCCGCCTTGGGCTATCGTTCCAGCATCCCTTCTTCCCCTCTGGATTGCCTATGAAGCTGGTCTCTGCCTGGCTGCGGATTCCATTCTGGCAGCGCGTGGTCGGTGGCTTCGTGCTCGGCGCGCTCGCCGGCTGGGCGCTGGGCCCGGCCGCAGAAACGTGGTTCGGCCCGCTCGGCGAGCTGTACGTCACCCTGATCAAGATGATCGCGGTGCCGCTGGTGTTCTTCGCGGTCATCAATGCGATCTCGTCACTGCACGGCCAGAAGTCGGTTGCCGCGCTCAGTGGCCGCACCTTCCTGTGGTTCGTGATCACCGCCGCGCTGGCGGTGTGCGTCGGCCTGGGCGTGGGTACCGTGCTGCAGCCCGGCGCCGGTGGCCTGCAGCTGTCGATGGCCAGCAACTACGTGCCGCGCGAAGTGCCCAGCGTGGTGCAGGTGCTGCTGGACGTGGTGCCGGCCAATGTCTTCTATGCGCTGTCCGGCATCGGCACCAAGGTCAATGCGGCCGGTGAAACCGTGCTGGCCGCCGGTCGCGGCTCGATCCTGCCGGTGATCTTCTTCGCAGGCCTGGTCGGCTTTGCCATCGTCAAGCTGGGCGAGAAGGTGACCGAGGCGCGCAAGCTGGTCGGCCAGATGAGCGACATCATGATCCAGGTGACCCGTTTCGTGCTGGAAGTCACCCCGATCGGTACCTTCGGCCTGATCGCCGGCCTGGTCGGCAGCTACGGGTTCGAGAAGCTGCTGCCGCTGGGTCATTTCGTACTGGCACTGTACGTGGCCTGTGCCCTGCACATCGTGGTGGTCTACAGCGCGCTGCTGCTGGCGCACGGCCTGAACCCGCTGAAGTTCTTCCGTGGTGCGGCACCGGGCATGCAGGTGGCGTTTGTCAGCTCGTCCAGCTTCGCGGCGATGCCGGTGGCGCTGCGCTCGATCACCCACAACCTGGGCGTGAACAAGGACTACGGTTCGTTCGCGGTGCCGCTGGGCGCCAGTATCAAGATGGATGGCTGCGGCGCGATCTACCCGGCGCTGTGCGCGGTGTTCATCGCGCAATACAGCGGCGTGCCGCTGACTCCGGAGCAGTACGTGGTGGTGCTGATCGCCTCGGTGCTGGGCAGCTTCGGCACCGCCGGCGTGCCGGGCACCGCAGTGATCATGGCCACGGTGGTGCTGAGCGCAGCCAACCTGCCGCTGGAGACCATTGGCTACCTGTATGCCATCGACCGCATCCTGGACATGATGCGCACGATGACCAATGTGACCGGCCAGATGCTGGTGCCGGTGATCGTGGCCAAGGAAACCGGCCTGCTGGATCAGGCGGTGTACGACAATCCGTCCGGCAATGTGGGCGTGGACGACCCCGACCCGACACCACCACGCGGCTGAGGTTGCGTAGCGATGAAAGGCCCGCCCTGACCGGCGGGCCTTTTGTTTGGCAGGCGGCTGATGCGGTACCGACCAACGGTCGGTACCCACCGGGGGGGGCCGGCGCCTATCCGTTATTGCGGGCCCAACAAAAAAAAGCCGCTGCAGGGCAGCGGCTTTCTCGTGTCAGGCGGCGCGGTCGCGCCAACCGGTCAGGTCAGAGATCGACCCGGCGGGCCTGCATGAACTTGTTGCCCCAGTAGCCACTGAGCAGGGTGTCCACGCGCACGTCCTTGCCCGAGCTCGGGGCGTGCAGGAAGCGGCCGTCACCGACGTAGATGCCGACGTGGTCCACGCGGCCCTTGCGGCCGAAGAACACCAGGTCGCCAGCGGCCAGCGCGGTGCGGTCGTTGATCAGTTCGGCGTTGTCATCGTGGGCCATCTCGCGCGAGACGCGCGGCAGCTCGATGCCGAGGGCGGAGCGGAACACGTAGCCGACCAGGCCACTGCAGTCGAAACCGCTGTCCGGGTTGCTGCCACCCCAACGGTACGGGGTGCCCAGCAGGGTCATCGCACGGCGCAGCAGCGACTGCACCTTGCCGTTGTCGGCGGCGGTACCGACAACGCTGCCATTGGCGGCGCTGCTGGTGTCGTAGTTGGCGAGCAGGCGGCTGAGATCGCCGGCCACCACGGCCGAGCGGTCCATCAGCGGAATGGTGTCGTTGGCGGCCAGGTGCGGCAGCAGGGCGGCCAGGGTCGCGCTGGCGGCGGCATCGACGCGGCTGCGCTGCGGAGCGGCAGCCTCGGCCTTGGCGGCCGGTCGGGCGGGGCTCTCGGCCACCGGGGCCGGCGTCACATCGGAACGATTCGGAGCAGTCTGCGACCATGCCGGAAGGCTGGTCAGACACAGTGCCAAGCCAAGCAACAGCGGGCGGGCACTACGTGAAGATACGGAAGTCTGGCCTTCGCTTTTCAGGTCGTCAGTCGTCACGCGTCGGTCACAGGAAAAAAACGATGGGGCATCATGCCTTGTAAAAGCGTCAATAAGTTAAAAATTCCGTTAGTAATCCGTTAGTTCTATAGTGATGTGCGTCACAGTTTTGAGCATATCGCCTGTTCATTTTAGCGAAGGACACGTTTCGCGCCGGTGTAGTGGTCCTTCCAGTAGGGCCCGCTGAGCGAGTCGAGCCGGACGGTGCCGCCGGTGCTCGGCGCGTGCACGAAACGACCTTCGCCGACATAAATGCCGACATGGGTGACGTTGCCGCGGCTGCCAAAGAACACCAGGTCGCCGGTCGCCAGGCGCTGTGGGTCGATCTTCGGGCCCTGTACCGCCGCCAGGTCACGCGAGGTGCGCGGCAGCTTCAGGTCCAGCATCTCGCGGTAGACATAGGCGACCAGACCGCTGCAGTCGAAGCCCGAATCGGGGGTGTTGCCGCCGTAGCGGTAGGGCGTACCGACCAGGCTGATGGCACGCATCAGCACCGAGTTGGCGGCCTCGGGGTTGTCCGGCACGGTCTTGGGCCAGTGGGCGGTCGGCGGGGGGGCCGAGGGCCGGGTGGCCTTGCCGCCGCCACAGGCGGTCATCAGCAGGGGCAGGGCCAGCAGCAGGGCCGGGGCAAGGAGCCGGCGCAGGCCGGACGAAACTGGCGTGATGTGCATGATCTCCGGATAATGCGCCACCTTGGATTGGCCGTCATGATGGCGGCGTCCCCGCCGGGCGACAACCCGCCCCAACCCGCCTGCCTCCGGCAGATCCAGACAGAGTTGCGCATGAAGATCGAAAAAGACCGCGTTGTCCGCTTCCACTACACCGTTTCCGAAGTCGGCCAGGAGCCGATCGAATCGTCCAAGGACCGCGGCGAGCCGCTGGCGATCCTGATCGGCCACGGCAACATCATTCCGGGCCTGGAAAACGCCATGATGGACAAGGAAGCCGGCGCGACCTTCAGCGTCGACGTCACTGCGGCCGACGCCTACGGCGAGCGCCGCGAGGGCCTGTCCCAGCGCGTGCCGAAGAAGCACTTCGGCAACACCAAGCTGGCCCCGGGCCAGCAGGTCGTGCTGCAGACCAACTTCGGCCCGCGTGCGGTGACCGTGCAGAAGGTCGGCATGAGCGTGGTCGACGTTGACCTGAACCACCCGATGGCCGGCAAGGACCTGCATTTCGACGTGGAAATCGTCGATGTGCGCGAAGCCGGCCAGGAAGAGATCGATCACGGCCACGTCCACGGCGACGGCGGCCACCACCACTGATCGCAGCGCGATCGTGATGGCAGCAACGGCCCGCTTCGGCGGGCCGTTGCGTTTCTGGAACACGGCGCGGGCCTCCATGGCGCGTGGGCCGGCGGCATAATGGCGGACCTGCCCGACGGATGCCCCGTGAACGCCGCTTCTCCCTCCCTGCAGCCGATGGCTTCCGGCGAACGCATCGCCGTGCTGGACATCCTGCGTGGTGCCGCCCTGCTGGGCATCCTGCTGATGAACATCGAGGCCTTCAGTGGCCCGTTGGACCTGGCGTTCACTGGCATCGACGTGCACTGGCAGGGCATCGACTACTGGGCCGATGCCTTTGTCTATGTGTTCGTGCAGGGCAAGTTCTTCACCCTGTTCTCGCTGCTGTTCGGCGCCGGCTTTGCGGTGATGGCGCAGCGCGCCGACGTGGCCGGACGCAATTTCACTCCGTTCTACCTGCGCCGCAGCGCCGGGCTGCTGCTGATCGGCCTGTGCCACGCGCTGCTGGTTTGGTCCGGCGACATCCTGGTGATGTACGCGCTGATCTCGCTACCGTTGCTGGCCTGCCGCGAGGCACCGCGCAGCTGGCTGCCGTGGATGGGCGTGATCGTCTACCTCGGCGGCGTGGCGATGATGCTGCTGGTCGGCGCGATGGTGTCGATGGCCTCGGCCGAAGAGGTGCAGGGTATGCTCGGCGAAGCGCAGCAGAGCATCGCGCTGCAGCGTCAGGTATACGGGCAGGGCAGCTGGGCGCAGGCCACCGTGCAACGCTTGAGCGAGTTCGGTACCTCGATGGGCGCGCTGCTGATCACCGGCCCGGAAGTGCTGGGCATGTTCCTGATCGGCAGCTGGTTCGCCGGCAGTGGCGCGCTTGCCGCGCCGGAGCGCTTCCCACGCCTGTACGCTTCGCTGCGCTGGATCGCGCTGCCGCTGGGCCTGCTGGTCACGGTGCTGGGTGTTGCCTGGAAACCGTACCTGGCACCGGGTGCTTACGATCTGCCGGTAACAGCCGCAATGGCACTGGTGACGATCGGCGGCCTGCCGATGTGCCTGGGCTACCTGGCGTGGATCGTGCACTGGCACACGCGGCTGGCATGGCTGGCGCCGGTCGGCCGCATGGCGTTGACCCACTATCTCGGCCAGTCGTTGCTGTGCACCTGGGTCTTTTACCACTACGGACTGGGCAGGTTCGAGATGATGCCGCGCAGTGTGCAGATGCTGTTCGCGCTGCTGCTGTTTGCCGTGCAGGTCGGTATCTCGCACGTGTGGCTGCGCCACTTCCGCTTCGGACCCATGGAATGGTTGTGGCGTGCGATGACCTACCGGCAGTGGCCGCCGATGCGGCGCGGAGCCGGGCTGGGCTGATCGATGCCGAGGGCGCGCGAGGACGTGATCGTGGTCGGCGCCGGGGCCATCGGCCTGGCCAGTGCGCTCGCGTTGCGCGCGCAGGGCCGGCAGGTGCGCGTGATCGACCGGGGGCGCGTCGGGGGCGCGACGTCGCATGGCAACTGCGGCACCATCACCCCCAGCCACGCACCGCCACTGGCGGCGCCCGGGGTGCCGCTGCGCGCGTTGCGCTGGATGCTCGATCCACGCGCGCCGCTGTACGTGCGTACGCGGCTGGATCCCACGCTGTGGCGCTGGCTGCTGCAGTTCGGCGCACGCTGCAATGCCCGCCGCTGGCTGCAGTCCACGCGTGCACGTGGCGCACTGCTGGATGATTCGCGGCGGCGCCTGGCCGAGTGGGTGCAGGCACATGCGCTTGACTGCGAATTTGATGCGCGCGGGCTGGACTACGTGTTCGGCGATGCACGCAACTTCGACCACCATGTGGCTGAATGCGAGGCACTGAACGCGCAGGGCATCGCCACGACCTGCATTGGTGGTGGCGACTATGCGCGCGCGAATCCGGCCTTCCACGATCGCCTGGCCGGCGCGATCCATTTTCCTGGTGACGCGCAGCTGCGGCCGGATCGCTACACCGCCGAGCTGGCACGCGTGCTGCGCGCGCAGGGCGTGGTGATCGACGAGCAGATGGACGTACAGGGATTCAGCGATGACGCACAGGGCGTACGCGTGCAGGCGGGTGGGCAGTCGCTGGCCGCGCGCGAGCTGGTACTGGCCACCGGGCCGTGGTCGCGGCACTGGGCCCGGCAGCTGGATCTGCGCGTGCCGATCCAGCCTGGCAAGGGCTACTCGCTGACCTGGTCGCGGCCGGCGCTGGTGCCGCAGCGGCCGGTGGTGCTGAAAGATCATTCCGTGTTCGTGATCGCCTGGCGCGAAGCGCTGCGGCTGGGCGGTACCATGGAATTCGCCGGTGCCGATCCAAGCTTGCGCGCGACCCGCCTGCGCGCGCTGCAGCAGGCCGCCGACCACTACCTGCGCGCGCCACGCGGTGCGCAGCTGCAGGAGCAGTGGTGCGGTTGGCGACCCATGAGCGTGGACGACGTGCCGTTGATCGGCCGTGCGCCCGCGCATCCTCACGTCTGGCTTGCAGCGGGGCATGGCATGCTCGGCATCAGCACGAGCGCCGGCACCGGCCAGCTGATCGCCGATCTCGTCTGCGGCCGCACCCCAGCGATCGATCCTGCCCCTTACCGACCCGAGCGATTCCGATGAGCACTGCACCCTATGATTACGACCTGATCGTCCTTGGCGGCGGCTCCGCCGGCCTGGCCGGTGCGATCCGCGCCGCGCAGCATGGCAAGCGGGTGGCAATGCTGGAGCCGGGCGAACTCGGCGGTACCTGCGTCAATGTCGGCTGCGTGCCGAAGAAGGCGATGTGGCTGGCGGCCGACCTGCACGAACGCATCGGCCTGGCCAGTGCGATGGGCTTCGATGTCGAGGCCCGCCCGGCGCTGTCGTGGAAGGAACTGGTGATCCATCGCCAGGCCTACATCAGCAACATCCACACCAGTTACCACAAGCGCCTGGACGAGACCGGCGTGGTGCGCATTCCGGCGCGCGGCCACCTGCTCGATGCGCACACGGTGGCCTGCAGCGATGGCGTGCGCTACAGCGCCGAGCACATCCTGATCGCCACCGGCGCGCACCCGCTGCGGCCGGACATTCCGGGCGCCGAACTGGGCCTGGTGTCTGATGACTTCTTCGATCTGCGTGCGGCACCGGCCGAGGTCGCGATCATCGGCGGTGGCTACATCGCGGTGGAACTGGCGGGCCTGCTGCAGGCGCTGGGCAGCCGCGTGAGCCTGCTGGTGCGCGGCAAGCGCCTGCTGGAACGCTTCGACTACGAGCTGACCGATCAGCTGGCCGAGAACCTGAAGCAGCAGGGCGTGCGAATTCATTTCGACTACCGCCTGCGCGAACTGCAGCGCGATGGCGAGCGCGTGCGCGCCTTCGGCCACGACGGTCCGCTCGACAGCGTGTTCGATGCGGTGTTCTTCGCCACCGGCCGGCGCGGAAACAGCCGTGATCTGGGACTGGAGGCACTTGGCATCGGCATCGGCGAACACCAGCAGGTGCAGGTGGATGAGTGGCAGACCACCAGCGTGCCGAGCGTGCATGCCGTGGGTGACATCGCCGGCAGGGTCGGCCTGACCCCGGTGGCAGTGGCGGCATCGCGGCGGCTGATGGACCGCCTGTTCGGTGGCCGCCCGCAGTCGAAGATGGACTACGAGAATGTGGCCAGCGTGGTGTTCTCGCACCCGCCGTTGGGCGCGGTGGGCATGAGCGAGGAAGAAGCGCGCGCGCGTTTCGAGCAGGTGAGCGTGTACCACAGTCGTTTCCGCCCGATGCTGCAGGCGCTGGCCAATGGTACCCAGCGCAGCCTGTTCAAGATGGTCTGCGCCGGCCCGGAGGAACGGGTGGTGGGCATCCACCTGCTGGGTGAAGCGGCTGATGAAATCCTGCAGGGCTTCGCGGTGGCGGTGAAGATGGGCGCGACCAAGGCCCAGTTCGATGACACCGTGGCGATCCATCCGACCTCGGCCGAGGAAGTGGTGCTGATGCGCTGAGCCGGGCCGTTGTAGAGTCGAGCCATGCTCGGCTGCCGTGCGAAAGCAGTCGAGCATGGCTCGACGCTACAGAAGGCGGCATTCGGGCACGCTCAGCGCTACCGGGGCGGGCACCGGTCGCCCCCATGCGACAATGGCCGCCCCCACGCCTTCCCGGGCCGCCCCGCGCGGCCTGCCGTCGTCCTGATGTCCAGCCCTGCTTCCCGTATCGCCACCGCCTCCCCTCGCATCGCGCTGGGGGGCATTGGCCTGGCCGCGATCGGCGCCATCGCCGCCTCCGGCAAGGCAATCATCGTCAAGCTCGGGCTGCGCCACGGCGTGGATGCCACCACGCTGCTCGCGCTGCGCATGCTGATGGCATTGCCCCTGTTCGTGCTGATGGCGCTGTGGGCCGCGCGCCGGGCCGAGCCGTTGTCATGGGCCGACCGCGCCCGGGTGCTGTGGCTGGGTTTCACCGGCTACTACCTGTCCAGCCTGCTCGACTTCCAGGGGCTGCAGTACATCAGCGTGACCCTGGAACGGCTGATCCTGTACTTGAACCCGACCCTGGTGCTGCTGATCAATGTGCTGCTGGCACGCCAGCGACCCGGCCGATGGCAGGTCGGCGCGCTGGTGCTGAGCTATCTGGGCGTGCTGCTGGCGTTCGGCCACGACCTGCAGCGCGAGGGCGGGCAGATCATCATCGGCAGCCTGCTGGTGCTGGGCAGTGCGCTCAGCTACGCACTGTACCTGTTCGGCAGCGGCCAGGTGGTCGCGCGCATCGGTGCGGTACGGCTGACCGCCTACGCCAGCTGCGTGGCCAGCGTGCTGGTGCTGCTGCATTTCGCGGTCACCCATCCGCTGCCGCTGCTGTGGCAGGCGCCGGCGCCGGTGCAGTGGCTGTCGCTGGTCAACGCGACCGTGTGCACCGTGTTGCCGGTACTGGCGATCATGCTGGCGGTGCAGCGCGTGGGTTCGTCGCTGGCCGCACAGGTCGGTATGCTGGGCCCTGTTTCCACCATCGTGATGAGCCTATGGCTGCTCGACGAACCGATGGGGCCGGCGCAGATCGCCGGCACCGTGCTGGTGCTGATCGGCGTTCTGCTGGTGACCCGCCTGCGGCGCTGACGCCGGAGCAGGCGCGCGCGCGCATCCTGGCGGTGATCCGTGCGATTCCGGCGGGACAGGTGATGGGCTACGGGCAGGTGGCGATGCGTGCCGGCCTGCCCGGGCGGGCACGGCTGACCGCGCGCATCCTCGGCCAGAACGACGACCCGGACCTGCCCTGGCATCGCGTGCTGCGCTCGGATGGGCGCATCGCCATGGAAGAAGGCTCGGCCGGCTGGCACGAACAATCACAGCGGCTGCGCGCCGAAGGCGTGGTGGTGGAGAACGGCCGGGTGCGGATGCCGGCCACCGATCCGGCCGCGGCGCTGGATGCGGCGGTGTGGGGACCCGGCTGAGCGCGGCTGGCGACTGAACAGGCCGTGCCTGGCGGTCGCCAACAAGGCCGGGTGCTGCGGCTATGATGGAGGCCGATCCATGCCGGTGCTCCCATGTTCCCGCGACTGCCAACCGTCACCAAGGCCCTGCTGATCGCCAACGCGATCCTGTTCCTGCTGCAGCAGCCGTTCCTGCTCGGCATGCAGACCTTCGAGCCGTTCATGCTGCAACCGTTGCAGCAGGGCTTCGATGCGTTCTCGCCGGGCGGCAACTTCCAGCCGTGGCAGCTGCTGACCTATGGCTTCCTGCATGGCAGCTTCGGCCACCTGTTCTTCAACATGCTGGCAGTCTTCATGTTCGGTGCGCCGCTGGAGCAGACCTGGGGCGAGAAGCGCTTCCTGCTGTACTACCTGGTCTGCGTGGCCGGCGCCGGTGTCTGCCAGCTGCTGGTAGGAACCCTGCTGGAAAACCCGGCCACCGTGCTGGGTGCGTCCGGCGGAGTGTTCGGCCTGCTGCTGGCCTACGGCATGCTGTTCCCCAACCAGCGGGTGATGCTGCTGTTCCCGCCGATCCCGATGAAGGCACGGACCTTTGTGATCCTGTTCGGTGTGGGTGAACTGGTGCTGGGCATGACCGGCTGGCAGCCGGGCGTGGCCCACTTCGCGCACCTGGGCGGCATGCTGTTCGGCTGGTTGCTGATCCGCTACTGGCGCGGGCAGCCGCCGTTCAACAAGCGCCGCCCGCCGGGCCCACCGAATCGACCGAACCACCTGCGCAGCGTCAAATGATCCGAAGGATCATTTGACGCTGTAGGTGCCGACCGTTGGTCGGCACACCTTGTCCCACGCGGGTAGGTGCCAACCTTGGTTGGCACGCTTTGAATGGGATCATTTGACGCGGTAGATGCCAACCTTGGTTGGCGTTCGCTCTGCCGCTCTGTGCCAACCAAGGTTGGCACCTACCCATCCTGCAACACCACCTGCGCGGCATTGTGCCCCGGTGCACCGGTAACGCCGCCGCCCGGATGGGTGCCCGAACCGCACAGGTACAGCCCGGGCAGGGCGCCGCGGTAGCCGGCCTGGCCGACCATCGGCCGCGCCGAGAACAACTGGTTGACACTGAGCGCACCGTGGAAGATGTCGCCACCGATCAGGCCGAAGGTCCGTTCAAGATCCAGCGGTGACAGCACCTGGCGGCCCAGCACGCTGCCGGCGAACCCTGGCGCATAGCGTTCGACGGTGGCGATCATCAGGTCGGCTACGGTGTCCCGATGATCATCCCAGTGGCGGCCGTCGGGCAGCACCGGTGCCACGTGCTGGCAGAACAGGCTGGCCACATGCTGCCCGGGCGGTGCCAGCGAATCGTCCAGCGTACTCGGAATCAGCATCTCCACGATCGGTTCGCGTGACCAGCCCTCGCGGCGCGCATCCAGCCAGGCGCGGTCCATGTAGTCCAGGCTGGGCGCCATGATGATGCCGGCGCTGAGGTGATCGCCGGGGCCGGGCAGGGCGCGGAACTCCGGCAGCCGCGACAGCGCCACGTTCATCCGGAACGTGCCGGACCCGCAGCGCCAGTTCGCCATGCGTTCGCGTGTGGCGGGCGGTACGTGCGCCGGTTCCAGCAGATGTTCGTAGAGCAGTTTCGGGTTGACGTTGGCGATCACCGCGCGTGCGCGCAGGGTTTCGCCGTTGGCCAGTTCCACGCCCACCGCGCGGCCCTGCTCGATCAGAATGCGCTGCACGCCGGCCTGCACGCGCAGTTCCGCACCGGCCGCGCGCGCCGAGGCGGCGATGGCCTGGCTGATCGCACCCATGCCACCGATCGCGTGGCCCCAAGCGCCCTTTACGCCGTTGCACTGGCCGAACACGTGGTGCAGCAGCACGTAGGCACTGCCCGGGGTATACGGGCTGGCGTAGTTGCCGACGATGCCATCGAAACCGAACAGCGCCTTGATCGGCTCGCTCTGGAACCAGCGATCCAGATACTCCGCTGCCGACAGCGTGAACAGGTCCAGCAGTTCCTGCCGCAGCGAGGGATCCAGCGTCGACAGTTCGCGCCCGAGACGACCCATCTGCCACAGGGCGGGCAGGGCACGCCAACCACCTGCAACGCCAATATCCGGCGGTGCGCGCAGGGCCCACGCGCGCAGGACGTCGGCGAAGATCTCCAGACGTGCCTCATATTCAGGCAGGCGCTGCGCATCCCGCTCGGAGAACTTCGCGACCTCGGCCTGGGTGCGGCCCGGTGCCGACAACAGATAGCGGCCATCCGGCAGCGGCAGGAAGTTGTTGGCCGGACGCGCGACGATGCGCAGCCCATGCGCATGCAGTCGCAGGTCGTCGATCACCTTGGGCTGCAGCAATGACACCGTGTACGACGCGACCGAGTTGCGGAAGCCGGGATGGAATTCCTCGGTGACCGCCGCACCGCCGAGAACGCCCCGACGTTCCAGAACCAGCACCTTCTTTCCGGCGCGCGCCAGATAGGCCGCGCAGACCAGGCCGTTGTGGCCACCACCAACGACGATCGCATCCCAGGTCATCAGCGCCTCGGAAAAAGGGGACGGAGGGGATCAAGTCGCAATTCGCATTGCAGCGCAGGCAGTGGGGGAAAACGACTTAATCCCCTCCGTCCCCTTTTTTGATCGCCGCCTCAATGGTGGCGATGTCGATCTTCTTCATCGGCATCATCGCGTTGAAGGCGCGCTTGGCCAGCGCCTTGTCCTGGCTGGTCACCGCTTCGATCAGCATGCGCGGGCTGATCTGCCAGGAGATGCCCCAGCGGTCCTTGCACCAGCCGCATTGGCTCTCCTGGCCGCCGTTGCCGACGATCGCGCTCCACAGGCGGTCGGTCTCGGCCTGGTCTTCGGTCTGGATCTGGAAGGAGAACGCTTCGCTGTGCTTGAACGCGGTACCGCCGTTGAGGCCGACGCAGGGAATGCCACAGACGGTGAACTCGACGGTAAGCACATTGCCTTCCTTGCCGTCGGGATAGTCACCGGGCGCGTGATGCACGGCGGTCACCGCGCTGTCGGGCAGGATGCTGGCGTAGAAGGTGGCGGCCTCGAGCGCGCCGTTGTCATACCAGACACAGATCGTGTTCTTGTGTGCCATGTCGGGCTCCACGATGGACGAGGCAGCAGCGATAGCATGCCCGGTGTTAACCCCGGATCGTGCTGCACCCGCAAAAAAAAAGGGCGCCCGAAGGCGCCCCCTGTGTTACCGGTTCATCAGCAGGCTCAGCGCCAGACCTTGATCTGCTCGGCCTCGCTGCGCTGCATCGGCTGGCCGGCCTTGCAGCTGAAGGTGGCACCGAAGGCCGGCAGGTTGGCCAGCGTGCCATTGCTGCGCCACAGGCCCGGCGCGCGGATGTCGGCGGTCAGGCGGCGCACGGCTTCGTTCGGCGACAGCTGCTGTGCCCACAGCGCCGACCAGGCGCGGAAGAAGCCCTGCTGCTGTGCCTGCTTGGCCTTCGGTTCCTGTGCGGTGTACGCGGCCCAGGCCAGTTCCAGGCCGGCGATGTCGGCCAGGTTCTCTTCCTGGGTGAGTGTGCCGTTGACTTTGGCACCCTTCACGCCCGGGAAATCATAGGCGCCGTACTGTGCGGCCACGCGGTTGCCGAGCAGGGTCCAGGCGGTCTTGTCGGCCGGGGTCCACCAGCTGCGCAGCTCGCCCTTGGCATCGACCAGTGCACCCTTGGCATCGATCGCACGGGTCAGCTCGTGGCCGACCAGGCCACCGAAGCTGCCGAACTTGTCGGCGGCGTCAGCCTTGGCGTTGAACACCGGGCCCTGCAGGATCGCGGCGGTAACGATCAGGCGGTTCTGCGCCAGGTCGTAGGCCAGCGACGGCTGCTGCGGCAGCACGTCCCAGCGACGGTCGGCGTTGCCCTTGCCGATGCGCTTCATTTCCTCGCGATGGCGCCAGGTCGAAGCGATCAGCATGTTGCCGCCGAACGAGCCACGGCCCATCGGCTGCACGCTGTAGTCCAGGTCGCGCAGCGGGGTGCCGATCTCGATCTTCAGCGCGGCCAGCTTGGCCTGCGCTTCGGTCTTGGCTTCGGCGCTCATCCAGCTGCTGTTCTTGACCGCCTCGATCTGCACTTCGCGGACCTTGTCGACGATCCACGCCGCCTGGCGACGGTCTTCGGCCGACAGGTAACGCGCGGCGTACTCGCGGCCGACCATCGGGCCGGCGGCCACGTTGATCGCATCCAGCACGTCTTCCCAGCGCTGCGGCGGCAGGGTTTCGCCACGCAGCACGCGGCCGCGGAATTCGAACTCGGCATCGCGGTAGGCCTTGGACAGGTACGGCGCCATTGCGTCACCCACGCGCCAGCGCAGGTAGGCCTTCCACTGGTCCGGCTTGAGCTTGGTGACCATGCCGTCGAGCTGCTTGAACAGGCTCGGGTCGGCCAGCGAGACCAGGTCGTCATCCACGCCCTGGGCCTTCAGGAAGGCATCCAGCTGCAGGTTGCGGTAGCGGCTGTTGAGCTCCTTGGTGGAGATCGGCGCGTAGTTGTTGAACGGATTGTTGATGCCGGCCAGCGACTGCGCGTTGCGCGCCAGCTCGGTTTCCAGCGCGATCACCGACTGCGATTCGGCATCCAGCTTGGCGGCCGGGGTGCCGGTCAGCGCCAGGATCTGCTTGACGTAGGCGCGGTAGCGACCCATCAGCGCCACGGTATCGGCGTCGGTACGGGTATAGAACGCCGGGTCCGGCAGGCCCATGCCGCCCTGCATGAAATAGCCGATGTGACGGTCCAGCGCCTTCAGGTCCACGTCGGGGCCGAAGTTGAAGGCCACCGGGATGCCGACCTGGTGCAGCGCGGCGATCGACGCCGGCACGTCCTTGGCCTTCTTGATGGCGTTGATGCGGGTCAGCAGCGGGGCGATCGGGTTGGAACCGTCGGCTTCCACCGCGGCTTCGTCCAGGCCGCTGGCCCAGAAGTCACCCAGCAGCTTCTGCACGTTGCCCTGCGGCGACTTCATCGCGGCATCGAGCAGTTCGCGCTGCTGCTGGCGGCTGCGATCGACCAGCTGTCCCAGTGCGGTGGTGGCACCGGTCTGCGGTACGGGGTTGGCCTTCAGCCAGCCTGCGTTGGTGGCGTCGTAGAAGTCGCTGCACTGGGCACTGACAGCCGGGGCGCGGGCGGCCTTCTTCTTGGCGGCGGCAAACGCATCGTGGGTCGGGACCAGGGTCGCCAGGCTGATGCCCAGGGCGATGGCAAGCGGACGGAAGTTGGGCATGTGGAACGAATCCGTGATGGATTGAGGGCGCGCGCACTATAGCAAGCCGGGCATCGACGCGGCATGCAGGCATCACGCTGCGTTCGCAGGGCGCCGCCAAAAAACAAAGGCCCGGGAAATCCCGGGCCTTTGCAGGTCTGCCGCAGCGTCAGCCGTGGCTTACCAGATCACCACCTGCTGTTCGCCAGCGCGGGCCATCGGCGAACCGGCCTTGCACTGGAACGCAGCGGCGAAGGTCGGCAGGTTCGACGGCGCACCCATGGCGCGGAACTGCGCCGGGGCATGCGGGTCGGTGGCCAGGCGGACCTTGGCGTTTTCCGGGGTGTACTTGGTGCGCCACACGGTGGCCCAGTTGAAGAAGAAGCGCTGGTCGCGGGTGAAGCCGTCGACCTTCGGATCTTCCTTGCCGGCGGTGGCCTTCTGCAGGGCGTCGTAGGCGGTGGCCAAGCCACCCAGGTCGGCGATGTTCTCGCCCAGGGTCAGGTGGCCGTTCACGGCCTGGCCGTCGACCTTGTACTGGTCGAACTGCTTGACCAGCTTGCCGGTCAGGCCTTCGAAGTTCTTCTTGTCGGCCGGGGTCCACCAGTCTTCCATGTTGCCGGTCGGCCCGAAGCGCGCGCCCTGGTCGTCGTAACCATGGGTCATTTCATGGCCGATCACCGCACCGATGCCGCCGTAGTTCAGCGCGTCGTCGGCCTTCGGATCGAAGAACGGCGGCTGCAGGATGGCGGCCGGGAACACGATCTCGTTCTGCAGCGGGTTGTAGTACGCATTGACCGTCTGCGGGGTCATGCCCCACTCGGTCTTGTCCACCGGCTTGCCGATCTTGGACAGGTTGAACTTGTAGTTGAACTCGCTGGCCGCGCGCACGTTGCCCAGGTAGCTGTCGCGCTGGGTCTGCAGGCCCGCCCAGTCACGCCACTTGTCCGGGTAGCCGATCTTCGGGGTGAAGGTTTCCCACTTGGCGATGGCCTTGGCCTTGGTTTCCTCGCTCATCCAGCTCAGGCCCTGGATGCGTTCCTTCAGCGACGCAGCCAGGTTCTTCACCAGTTCTTCCATCTTCGCCTTGGCTTCCGGCGAGAAGGCGACCTTCACATACAGCTGGCCGAAGGCTTCGCCGGCATCGTTCTCGATGGTGCCCAGCACGCGCTTCCAGCGCGGCTTCTGTTCCTTCTGGCCGTTGAGGGTCTTGCCGTAGAACTCGTAGTTCTCCTGCACGAAGGCGTCGGCCAGGTACGGCGAAGCGCTGTCCACGGTGTGGAAGCGCAGGTAGGCGCGCCATACCGACGGATCGGTGTCGCCCAGCGCCTTGCTCACCTCCTCATGGAACGCCGGCATGGCCAGCGAGAACTTCTCCGGCGCGGCCACGCCCTGCGACTTGAAGAACTCGGTCCAGCTGAAGTTCGGGGTCAGCTTGTCGGCGTCGGCCAGGGTGACCGGGTTGTAGAACAGCTCGACGTTGCGCGACAGCTCGACGCGCGACTTGGAGGCCTTGGCCAGGCGGGTTTCGAACTTGACCACGTCCTCGGCCTGCTTGGCCGCATCGGCCGCGGCGACGCCGGACAGTTCCAGCACCTTGGCGACGTGCGCCTGGTAGGCCTTCAGCTTGTCGGCGTTCTTGGCATCGGTGTAATAGGTGGTGTCCGGCAGGCCCAGGCCGCCCTGGCTGGCGTAGGCCATGTTCACGGCCGAGTTCTTGAAGTCGGCTTCGGCGCCGAAGCCGAACAGCACGTTGTCGCCCTTGGCCGCGCTGGTGCGCAGGTAGTTGGCGATGGCGGCCTTGTCCTGCAGGCCGTCGATCGCGGTCAGGTCGGCCTTCAGCGGCTCGATGCCCTGCGCGTTGATCTTGGCTTCGTCCATGCCGGTGGCCCACAGGTCGCCGACGATCTTCTCGATGTGGTTCGGGTTCTTCACCTGCGCGACCTGCTCGGCCAGCTGGTGCTGCACCGCCACCGAACGCTCGTCGAGGATGGTGAAGGCGCCCCAGCTGGTGCGGTCGCCCGGAATTTCATTGGCGGCCAGCCACTTGCTGTTGACGTAGTCGCCGAAGGCGCCACAGGCGTCCTTGCTGGTATCCAGGTCGCTGGGCTGGAAGGCGTTGTAGGCCGGCAGCTTGCTTTCGTCCAGGGTGTACTGGGTGGCCTGGGCGGGGGCCGGCGTGGAGGCAGTGGCGTCCTTGGCCGGGGCCTCAGTCTTGCCGCAGCCGACCAGCGCGGCCGAAACGGCCAGGGTCAGCAGCACGATCTTGGGAGTACGGGTCACTTGAATGGCCTCCAGGCCGAGTGAGTCAGGGAAGGGCCGCAGGGCGGCCGTGGGCCGAACGATACGCCGCCAGCCTGCCCCGCAAGGGTGTCGAAGGTCATGGCGCTTGGCAAGGGTGCCTGTACAGGCACCGGTAGGGCAGCAACCGGGCAGGATCGGCACACTGGCCGCGCCTGCCCGCGCTGGCAGGCGGGTCAGTGTTGTCCCGGGATCGGTAGCGGCTGAGCATCGTCGGTCTTCGGCTCCGGGGCATCCGGCTGCGGAGCCACCTCCGGAATGCGGGACGGGCGGCCGGTTTCCGCAGGCAGCTGTGTCACGCTGCCGACGTCGACACGTGCCACCCGCGGCGTCGACCAGATGGTGTCCTGCCACTGGCGGTACTGCGCGGGATCCCAATAGCGGCTGTCGTAGAACTTGGTGCCATCGATCTGTTCGGTGGTGCCGTTCGGACCGGGCACGAGGATCTTCACATTGCCAGCAAAGCCGGTGCGGCTGCCGGTCATGCGCTTCTGCTCGCGGCGCATGGCCAACGCCAGGCGGGGTTCCGCAGCGGCATCGCCGAAGCGCGCATAGACGGCTTCGCCCTCGGTCACCGCCTGGACCTGCTCGGCCTCGCTGAGTGCGGCCCAGTAGCGTTCACGCAGCTCGAGGAAGCCCTTGTAGCCACGCTCCGCAGCGAGATCCATCCAGGCATAGGCCAGTGGGCGGTTCACCGCGGTGCCCGTGCCGTTCCACAGCATTTCGGCAACCATTGCCTGTGACACCTTGTCGCCGTAGAAGCCCGCACGCTGGAAGAAGCCGAAGGCCGCCTGCAGGTCGTTGGCACGTTGCTTTTCCATGCCCAGCATGCGGAAGCGCAGGTCGGGATGGCCATTGAGGAATCCTGCGCTGATCAGCAGCGGGTCTTCGGTGGGATCGGACGGCAACGCCGAAGGTGCCTGGGTGGCCGGAGGCGCGGCGAGCGACGTGACAGGCACAGCCAGCGCGAGCAGCAGCGGTGCCAGCAGCGAGGAGCGGGATTTCATGTTCATCTTTCCTTGATCGAATCGTAGAGGCCCATGGATGAAAGGTCCTTCCAGTGCGGGACACTCTGCATGCGGCGTTGGTCACTATGCCAAAAGCAAGGGGGAGGGGGCGGGCGGCCCCCTCCTCCCGGTGCGCTAGGGGCTGCTGGCCCCGGCAGCGGCGCCGCTGCCGATATGGCGACCAAAGAAGTCCAGCATCTTCGTATACAGGTTCACGCGTGCCGGCACCTCGTAGAAGCCGTGCATTTCGCCAGACTGGATGATCACGCCCTCCGGGGCATTGCCGACCTCGGTGAGGGCCTTGGCCATCAGCTCGGTCTGCTCGGGCACCGCACGCACATCACGCGCGCCGGCGGCCAGGAACACCGGAATCTTCACTTCTGCGGCGCGGCGGGCCGGAGAGGCCTTGGTCCACTCGGCGACGTCGGTGCCATGGGTTCGACGCAGGTAACGCAGTCCGGATTCGCGCTGCGGAATGTCGCCCTTCTTGAACAGCATGTCCACGTCGTATACGCCGACGTAGCCAAAAGCGCACTTGAACAGGCCAGGCTCACGGATCGGCGCCATCAGCGCCGAGTAACCGCCGAAGCTGCCGCCGTAGATGCACAGTCGATCCTTGTCGGCCACGCCCTGGTCGATCGCCCAGTGGGTCGCATCGAGGATGTCGTTCTGGATGCCGTCGGCCCATTGCTTGTGGCCGGCTTCCTCGAAGGCCTTGCCATAGCCGCCCGAGCCACGGAAATTGACCTGCAGCACCGCGTAGCCGCGGCTGGCCAGCAGCTGCGCTTCGGGATTGAAGCCCCAGTTGTCGCGCGGTCCGATCGGGCCGCCGTGCGGGTTGACGATCATCGGCAGGCGCTTGCCTTCGCTTCCCTTGGGCAGGGTCAGATAGCCGTGCAACTGGCGGCCGTCGCGCGCCTGGACCGTGAACGGTTTGACCGTGGCCATGCGCTTCGGATCGAGCCAGTCGCGTCCCTGCAGCAGGAACCGAGCCTGGCCGCTGGCGCGGTCGAACAGGTACAGCTCGCCCGGATTGGTGTCGCTGTACACCGAGAGCAGGATCTTGGCGCCATCGTCGGTATAGCTGGAAAACTGCACCATCTGCCCGGGGAACGCGTTGGCCAGCGACTGGTACAACGCCGCATCCGGATGGTCGTCCTGGACCAGCGTGACCTTCGGGCTGCCGGCCTGATTGACCACGCCGATCAGCTGCTTGTCGTCGGTGCTCCACATCAGCTGCGAGACTTCGGTGACCGGGTCCTGGAACAGTCGCTTGAACTGGCCGGTGGCCGTATCCAGCGTACCCACGGCGGCCGGTGCCTTGCCATCATCCTGCTCAGCGTAGACCGTGCCGTCAGCGGTGGTGCGCAACACGCGCAGGTGCTGGCCATCGGACTTGGATGCGTTGATCAGCGTCCAGTTGCTGCCATCGCGCCGATAGAGTTCGCTTCGTTCATCGTATTCGCCGCTTTCGTCGCGGCTGGAACTGCACACGGCGAAACGCGGCTCCTTGCCGGCATCCAGTGCGATATCGCAGTTCTCCTTGGGCGCGCGTGCCAACGGGGTACGCCGGCCGCTGATGGTGTCCACGCTGACCACCTGGGTCCCCGCGCCCTCGGACGAGCGCGGGTAGCGCACCTGCATGATCACGTTCTGGTCATCGCCGCGCAGGGTATCGAGCAGCGAGTACGATTCGTTGCCCACGCTCTTGCTGCGTTGGGTGGCATCGCGGGTGCCGTAGAAGATTACCGGCCGTGCCTGGCTGCCGTCGGCGTTGACGGCGAACCATTCGCCGGTGGGGAAGGGCTGCGCATACCCGCCCTGCTTCTTCACGGCATTGAACATCAGCCGCTGGGGAGAGATCCAGTGGAACGCACCGACACTCTTCTTGTCGGGCAGCTGGTTGACCTTCAGTACCTTCAGATCGCTGGTGCGCAGGATGGTCAGCACATCCTGTTCGCCCAGGTCGACGCTGATTGCCAGGTAGTCGCCATTGGGCGAGATCCGGGCGGAATTGAACGTCGCGTGCTTGACGAAGTCTTCGATCGAGTAAGGCGTGGACGACGGCGCGGCAAACGTGGCCGGTGACAGCAGCGCCGCCATGGCAATGGCAAGTGGGGTGAACAGCTTCGACATCTTCTGCATGGGCAGGTTCCTTGTCCGCTGCGGTGATCGCGTTCACCGCATTCAAAAAAAGGAAAGCCCGGTACATGCCCGGGCTTTCCATCCGTGCTTACATCATCAGCAGATGATCAGAACTTGTACTGCAGGCTCATGTAGAAGCGACGGCCCAACGGGTCGGCGCCAATGAACGGGTCATAGAACGGATAGGCGATACGGCTGTTGTCCTTGCGGTACTGGTTGTCGAACACATTGACCACCTGGAAGGTTGCCAGCACGTTCTCGCCGAACTTCTTGCCAACGCTCAGGTTCCACAGGAAGAACGGCGGCAGGCGACGCGGATAGTAGCCACCCGCGCTGTTGGTACCGGAGGTGTCGAGGCTGCTGAATGCCGAGCCGTAGCGGGTACCGAACACGGTGGTTGCCCAGTCACCCTTGGACCAGGTGACGCTGCCGCGGGCGCGGCTGCGTTCCGGGTTCCAGTACTCCGGCGGCAGATCGCGGTAGTCGATCAGCGGCTCTTCCTTCAGCTGCTTGTACTTGTTGGTCAGGGTCAGCGAATAGCCCAGGTCGAAGTTGAAGCGACCCCAGCGATCGGTATCCAGGTTGTATTTGTAGCTGGCATCGATGCCGCTGGTGTCCTGCAGCGCGGTGTTGATGTAAGCATTGTTGATGCGGCTGATGCGGCCGTTGTCCGGAGCGTCCGGCTGGTTGACGCGGGTGATCAGGGTCGACAGCTGCGAGCACAGCGCAGCGCTCGGCATCGGGCGAGACGGGTCGCTGGTGCTGCCCAGGCGGCAGGCGGCGTCGGCGCGCAGCAGGTAGTCGTTGCTGAGCTGCGCAGCGGCGTCTTCCAGGCGGATGCGGTAGTAGTCAACCGTCAGCGACATGCCATCGGTCACGTCCCACACGAAGCCCGCGCCCCACGACTTGCCCTTTTCTTCGGTCAGGTTGGGGTTGCCTGCCACCAGGGTCTGTACCGAGTACTTGGTCGGATCGTTGGCGGTGGCATTACATGCAGCACGGGTACGCGGACCCTGTGCTGCGCCGGCACCGGTACCCGAGCGGCACGCATACTCGTCGAGCTCGGTGGTGTAGGACGCCGCACCCTGTGCGTAGATCAGCTGCATGTCCGGGGCACGGAAGCTGGTGGCGTAGCTGCCGCGCACCAGCAGGTTGCTGAACGGACGCCATTCCAGGCCGAGGTTGTAGGTGGTGGCCGCATCGACCGACGAGATGTCGTCGTACTTGTCATAGCGGGCCGCGGCATTGGCGCTGAGGCTGCTGAAGATCGGCACGCGGAATTCCGCACCAATGGCGTAGCGGTCGCGGGTACCGTGGGTTTCGCCCGAGCTGGTCAGGTTGTAGATGGTCTGGTTGTCGATCGGACGCAACTGATCGGTGCGCGGATCGCTGACCATGTCCATCTTCTGCCGGTTCCATTCCAGCACGCCCGCGAAGCCGAGGGCGCCAGCCGGCAGATCGAACAGATCGCCACTGATGTTGAAGTTGGCGTTGGCGACGCTGGTCTCCGAGCGGTTGATCACGCGCGTGGAGAACGAGCGATAGATGTCCGGCGTGATCGGCGACGTCCAGCGATCCTGGTTCAGCGCGTAGACCGGGTAGATCGCATTGCCGGTGGTACCGCCGGTGGAGTTGACATAGCCCAGGCGCGAACCCAGGAAGTAGTCATGCACGGCCTGTGCGAGCAGGCGCGGACGATCCATCTTGTAGTCGTAGTAGCCGTAACCTGCGCTGGCTTCCCAGTCGAAGCGATCGGCGAGGTTGCCACGGACACCGACGTTGAAGTCGTAGGTGTATTCGTCATACAGGGTGCTGGCTGCTTCGTTGCCGCCCAGCTCCTGCGGAGTGAAGATGCGCTGCAGCGACACCAGGTCCTTCAGGTTGGGATCCCAGAAGTACTGGGTGGCTGCACCGGTACGGGTCTGGTTGAAGCGGTCGCCCGACGTCGCCCAGAACTCGGTACCCGCGCTGGCCTTGGCCTTGGTGGTGTAGTAGTTGACGCTGGCGAAGCCCTGGGTGGTATCGGTGAAGTCGAAGGTGCCGTAACCGTAGGCCGAGTAGAACTGGCGCTTGTTGGAGATAGAACGGGCGGAGTTGCTGGTGTATGAGCCGCAGTACTTGCCGCGGGACGCGGTGGTGACCGTGTCGAACCCCAGTGCTTCACACTTCTCTGCGCCCGGATACAGGGCGTTGTGGTTGAGCGGGCCGTTGGCGTTGGCCACGCCACGAATGACGGCCATCGAAAGGTTCGGGGTCGCCGCACTGCCCAGCGGGCCTTCGCGCAGGTCGGACAGCCACTTGCGCTGGCTGGCGAACACCGGCTCGCGGTCGCTGTACTGCAGCGCCCACACCGCGCTCCAGCGGTCACCGGTACGGCCACCGGTCAGTTCCACGTTGACCGTGTCACCGCCGCCTTCGGCAGTCGTGCCGGCGGTCACGCGCACCAGGTTGCCGTCGTAGTGCTCACGCAGCACGATGTTGACCACGCCCGCCACGGCGTCGGAACCGTAAATGGCCGATGCACCACCGGTCAGCACTTCCACGCGCTCGACGATGCTGCTCGGGATCGAGTTGATGTTGGCGACGTTGTTGTCGCGGTTGTACGGCTGCGGGTACTGCGCCGGGCGGCGGCCGTTGACCAGGGTCAGCGTGTAGCCGGGGCCCAGGTTGCGCAGGTTGACCACCTGGGCATTGGGGGTGAAGCCGGTAACGGCCAGGTCGCCGGTGAAGGACGACGTGGTGTTCTGGGTCAGCGTCTGCAGCATGTCACCGACGGTCTGGAAACCTTCGCGGTCGATGTCGGTGCGGGTGATCACGGTCACCGGCGCCGGGCCTTCGACATCAGAGCGCTTGATGCGTGAGCCGACCACCGAGACGCGGTCGAGATTGGTTGCGTTCTTGCCGCCTGCTTCGTTGCCAGCTTCCTGGGCGAAGGCCGGAGCGATGCCGGTGGCCAGCAGGGCCGTGGTGAGCGCAAAGCTCAGCGGGTGGCGGCTGAGCGCCTTGCGGATGGTCATGTGTAGATCCCCTGATGAATCAAACATCGGTCGGCTCCCTGGAGGCTTGCCGCCGTCCCTGATGGGCTGTTGCCCACTTCTCACCGGCTTCACAAGCCGATGAGCCAAAGTTAACACAGACTTAACTTGACCTGTCAACTGTTCATGCGGCCGTCATGAAGCCAAGGTAGGCAAAGCCTTGATTTCTCCGCATTTTCTTTGCAACTCATTGATATGAAAGAAGTTGCAAGGACTTCCTGAACGGGCGGCATGGACCGTCGCTTGCTTGGATGCGGGAACGTTTCGTTCAGGGAGCAGCAGGGAAAAGGGGCCGCTGGCAAGAAGACTCGCGCCTTGGGCAGGGGGCAGGGCGGGTAGACGGTCTCTGTCGCCACCCGGTACGAACAGTGATGCACTGCGCACTTGCCGGGTGCAGGAAAGGGTAGACCCCGCCGAAGCGGGGTCTACCCTGGCACGGCAGGGGGCCTTACTTCGCGCCGAAGTCGTACTGCGCCTGCACGTAGATCGCGCGCCCGTAGGCGTTGTACAGGGAGTTGTTGTACGGAACGTCGATGTTGCCGGCGTAGGAGTGCTGCTGATTGTCCGGCACCTTGTTGAACAGGTTGTTGACCATCAGCGAGAACGTCAGGTTGTCCATCGCGCGGTAGTTCACGCTCAGGTTGTACGTGGTGTACGAGCCCCACTTGCCGGCCTTGTAGCCGGAGGTCGGGTCAACGTAGTCGTAGCCCCGTCCCACGTAGGACATGTAGTTAGGCGTGCGGCCGATGTAGTTGAAGTACAGCGTGGTGGTGAACCTGTCGATTGCCCAGCCCACCGAGCCGTCGGCCCGGACCTTGGCATAGGAGTCGTACACCCACATCGCATACGGGTTGCCCAGCAGGTCCAGGAACGGGTCGTTGAGCTGCGGCTGCAGTTCACGCTTGAGCATGTTGGTGTAGTTGCTGGAGAACTGCAGCGAGCCGAAGCGGCCGATGTCCTGCACGTACTTGAAACTGGCGGTCACCGCTTCCAGGTTCTGCCGTGCCACGTTCAGCTTCGGCGTGTAGATTTCCTCCAGCGCGCCGGTGGCATCACGGGTAACCCAGTTGGCCACATCCTCGCAGGTGGCACCGGCGGTGTTGGACAGGCCGTTGCGGCAGTAGTACTCGGCCAGCAGCAACTGGTCGGAACTGAGGGTGTTGACCTCGTTCTTGATCTTCCAGTTGTAGTAGTCCAGCGACACTGACAGATTGCTGATCGGCGCCCAGACCAGGCCCGCGTTCCAGACGTCGGCAGTGATCGGCTTCAGCTCCGGATTGCCCGACTGGGTGCCGAACACCGACACGCTGCCGTAGCGGCAATCGACCGTGTTGGACGGATCGAAACCGAGCTGGCCGCAGCGGTAGTAATCCTTGGAGCCGTTGGCGTAGTAGCCGCTCTTGCCCTGGAAGGCGTCGGGCAGGGAGGGTGCGCGGAACGCGGTGCCGTACTTGCCGCGGACCAGCAGGCTTTCAAACGGACGGAACTCCAGGCCGATGCTGTAGGTCGGCTTGTCGACGGTATGCCCGGCAATCTTGAAGTTGTCGTAGCGACCGGAGGCGGTGACCGTCAGCATGTCATGCAGGGGCAGGCGCAGTTCGCTGGTGACGGCGTAGTTGCTGCGATGGCCGTTGCCGGCCACCGAGGTGGTACCGAATACCGTGCCGTCGGTCAGGCGTACATCCGGCGTGTAGTCCCAGCCTTCACTGCCGCCCTCGACAACCGCAGCGAAGCCGGCGTCGCCGCCGGGCAGCTTGAACAGCGAACTGTTGGTGAGCTGGGCGCGGGTCTGGGTCTGCCAGGTGCGGCTGCGGCTGGTGGTGAAACCGGTGAAGCTCTGGAAGGCGCCCTCCGGCAGCTTCGAATAGAAGGCACCCCAGTTCGGGTTGTAGATGTTGTAGCCGTCGTCGGTCTCACCCAGCACCGGGCCCAGCACGTTGTCGGCGAACCAGTTGTTGATCGGGTCGTTCCAGCGCGCGTAGCCACGCTCGTTCAGCTTGTACTCGCCGCGGGTGATGCTGGCCTCGTAGTCCCAGTTGCTGCCGATCGCACCGCGTGCGCCCAGCGTGACCTGGTAGGACTTGCTGCGGTCGGTATTCATGATGTCGCGGTAACCGCCACCGCCGATGTCTTCGGGGGCGAACACGCGCTGCAGGCCGAGATAGCGGCCACTGGACTGATCGAAGAACGGACCCATGCTGATGTCCGTGCCCCAGTAGTTGTAGCCGGAACCGGTGTTGTACTTGACGGTCTCGTAGCTGTAGAGCACATCGCCGAACAGCTGCAGGTTGTCATTTACATCGTAGGTCAGCGCCGAATAGAACTGGCTGCTTTCCTTGCTGTTCTTGATCGTCTTGTAGCCGGCGCCGAACGCTGAGCCGCAGGACTGGCCTGCCCGGCGCGTGCCTAGGATGGTGGTGCCATCGAACTGCCCGGCAACGCTGGCGCAGTTGCTCGGATCCATCATCAGGAAGTCATCGGTGTCAGCATCGAAGACCAGGAAGTCGTTCGAGGGCAGCTGGCGGGTATAGCCGCGCGGATTGTTCTGCTTGGTGATGTCGCGCTGGTAGCCCCAGATCGGGTTGGTCTTCTCGTACTGCACGTTGACCAGCGCGCGGAAGCGATCATCGCGGCTGTTGAAGCCATTTGCCCCGCTCACCCGGAAGCTGGCGCCGCCACCATCCGAATAGGCGCCGCCACGGACATTCAGCGTGCCGCCGTCCATGCGCTCCTTCAGGATGATGTTGACTACGCCGGCAATGGCGTCCGAACCGTACAGCGAGGACTGGCCGCCCGGCAGGACTTCGATGCGGTCGACGATATCGATCGGGATGCCGCTGATGTTGTTGAACGCGTCGCTGCCGTTGTACAGCGCCGGGTAGGACAACATCGGGCGGCCATTGATCAGGTACTTGGTGTAGCCCGGGTTGAGGCCGAACATCCCGGCCGCTTCGGCGCCCTGGGTGAACGATGCGGAGGTCTGGCCGCCCTGCAGGCCGCCAGTAGTGAGCGAGGACTGCTGCAGCACTTCGGCAACGCTGGAGAAGCCGCGCGCCTGGATCGCCTCGGCGCTGATGGTCAGCACCGGCGTCTGGTTTTCGATCTGGGTCTGCGGGATCAGCGAACCGGTGACGGTGACCCGGTCGAGGTTGGTGGCTGCACTCTTGCTGTCCTGCGCGAGCGCGCCGGTGCTGGCGCTGGCAAGGAACAGGCCGCTGAGCACGGCGCAGGTGAGCGGATGGCGTGGGAACAAGAAGCGACTGCGAGACATGCGATTACTCCGTGTGATCGTAAGAACGCGTTTCCCCTTCCCGGGGCTCGATTTATGTCCGGCCGCTCTGCAGGCATGCGGGGCGGTGTGCCTGAAACCTAACATGGGCTTAACTTGAAATGCGCAGATGTGTAACCGCATTTGACTGGCTTTGTCACAGTTCTGTAGATGTGTTCTTTGAAAACAACAATTTGCGGATGTTGTACTGTTTTGCTGAATCTGGCGAAATGAATGAATGCAAAATGATCGGTCATTAACAATCGGGACGCCCTTTCATTTTCTGACCGGTTTTCCCAGGCAAAAAAAAAGGCCCCGCCGAAGCGGGGCCTGGTCCAGACACGAAGTCCGGAAAACGACGGGATCAGAAGTTGTACTTGACCTGGGCCGAGATCTGGCGGCCGTAGACGCTGTAGAAGCCGTCATTGAACGGGGTCGATTCGTTACCCGGGTAGTTGTAGCGCTGGCCTTCCGGCAGCTTGTTGAACACGTTGTTGACCATCAGCGACAGCACCAGATCGTCCTGTGCCTGGTAGTTCATGCTCAGGTTGTAGGTGGTGTACGAACCCCACTTGCCTGCCTTGGCGCCGGAAGAGTGGACGTAGCCGTAGCTGCGGCCGGTGTAGGCCAGGTAGTTCGGGGTGCTGCCGACGTAGTTGGCATACACGGTGGTGGTGAACTTGGCGATGTTCCAGGCCACCGACAGATCGCCACGGACCTTGGCGAAGTTGTCGTAGTACCACATGTTGTACGGATCGCTCAGCAGATCGAGCTTGGCGGCGCCCGGCATCGGCTGCACTTCACGCTTGAGCATGTTGGTGTAGTTGCCGGAGAACATCAGCGAGCCGAAGCGGCCGATATCCTGCTGGTACTTCGCCGCCACGGTCACCGCTTCCAGGTTCTGGCTGGCAACGTTCAGCTTCGGCGTGTACACGCGGGTCAGGTTGCCACCGGCATCGCGGGACACCCAGTCGGTCACGTTCTGGCAGCTGGCCGAGGTGTTGTTCGGCAGGCCGTTGCGGCACTGGTACTCGGCCAGCAGCAGCTGGTCGGTGCTCAGGGTCTTGACCTCGTTCTTGATCTTCCAGTTGTAGTAGTCGGCCGACAGCGAGAAGTTGCTCACCGGGGCCCACACCACGCCTGCGCTCCACACGTCGGCGGTGATCGGCTTCAGGTCCGGGTTGCCGGACTTTTCGCTGTACACCGAGGTGGTCTTGTAGAAGGAGCAGGCCTCGTCACGCAGCGCGTAGCCCAGCTGGCTGCAACGGTAGTAATCGTTCTGGCCGGACGAGTACGAGCCGCTCATGCCCTGGAACGCATCGGACAGGGTCGGTGCACGGAAGGCGGTGCCGTACTTGCCGCGCAGCAGCAGGCTTTCGATCGGACGGAATTCCAGGCCGATGCTGTAGGTGGCCTTGTCGACGGTCTTGTCGGCAATCTTGAACGCGTCATAGCGGCCCGAGGCGCTGACGGTCAGCTTCTCGAACAGCGGCATGCGCAGTTCGCTGGTGACCGCGTAGTTGCTGCGGTGACCGGCGCCGGCGACGGCGGTGGTGCCCCACACGTTGCCATCGATGAAGGCCTGGTCCGGCGAGTAGTCCCAACCTTCGCTGCCACCTTCCAGGACGACGGCCAGGCCGGCGTCACCGCCCGGCAGGCTGAACAGCGAGCCGTTGGTCACCTGCACGCGACCCAGGTTCTGCCAGGTCTTGCTGCGGTGGGTGCCGTAGCCGGTGAAGCTGGCGAACTGGTCCGGGGTGATCGGCGAGTAGAACGCAGCGTAGTTCGGGTTGTAGATGCCGAACGTGGCGGTCGGGTCCTTCGGATCGGTGTAGGTGCCCAGGCGCGGGCCCAGCACGGTCTGGCCGAAGAAGTCCTCGATCTTGTCCTTGAAGCGCACGAAGCGGTTCTGGTCCAGGCGGTATTCGCCGCGGGTGAAGCTGGCGCTGTAATCCCAGTCGCCGACCATGCCCTTGCCGCCCAGGGTGACCTGGTAGGCGCGGCTCTCATCGGAGTTCAGGATGTTGTTGTAGTGGCCCGGGCCGATTTCTTCCGGTGCGAAGGCGCGCTGCAGGTTGACGACCTTGCCGATGCCCTGGTCATAGAAGCCACCCATGACCGACTTGGTGCCCCACCACAGGGCGCTGGAGCCGGAGGTGAACTCGGTCTTTTCCTTGCTGTACAGCACGTCGGCGAACAGCTGGAAGTTGTCGTTCACGTCGAAGGTCATCGACGAGTAGAACTGGCCGCTGTTCTTGCCGTTCTTCAGGGTCTTGTAGCCGGCGCTGTACACCGAACCGCAGGACTCGCCCGAGGTGCGCTTGCCGACAACGGTGGTGCCGTCGTACAGGCCTGCGACGTTGGCGCAGCGGCTCGGATCCATCATCAGCAGCTTGTTGTCTGCGTTGGTGATGACGGCGAAGTCGTTCGACGGCACCTGTGCGGTGTAGCCGACCGGGTTGTTCTGCTTGGTGATGTCACGCTGGTAGCCCCAGATCGGGCTGCCGTTTTCGATCTGCACGTTGACCAGCGCGTGGAAGCGGTCGTCGAACGCGTTGAAGCCCTTGGCTGCGCTGAAGCGGATGTTGCTGCCGCCGCCTTCGGTGTAGGTGCCGCCACGGACGGTCATCGTGCCGCCGTCCATGCGCTCCTTCAGGATGATGTTGACCACACCGGCGATGGCGTCCGAGCCGTACAGCGAGGACTGGCCACCCGGCAGCACTTCGATGCGCTCGACGATGTCGATCGGAATGCCGCTGATGTTGTTGAAGGTGTCGCTGCCGTTGTACAGCGCCGGATACGAGAGCATCGGGCGGCCGTTGATCAGGTACTTGGTGTAGCCCGGGTTCAGGCCGAACATGCCGGCTGCTTCGGCGCCCTGGGTGAACGAACCCGAGGTCTGGCCGCCCTGCAGGCCGCCGGTGGTCAGCGACGACTGCTGCAGCACTTCAGCAACGCTGCTGAAGCCGCGGGTCTGGATGTCTTCGGCGGTGATGGACATCACCGGGGTCTGGGTTTCAACCTGGGTCTGCGGGATCAGCGAACCGGTGACGGTGATCTTGTCCAGGTTGGTCGCCTTGTCCTGGGCCATTGCCGGGGCGGCGGCCATCAGAGCGGAAATCAGGGCGACGGCGAGCGTGTTGCGACGTGCGGTGTTGCTTACGTATTTCATGTAGTTCCAATAGAGAGCAGAAACAAAAATCGGCACTGCGCATGCGCCATCGTGCGTGCTGGAGACCAGCCCCGCAGCCCAAAACAGTGCTTCAGGAAC
This sequence comes from Stenotrophomonas sp. GD04024, assembly GCF_029837545.1. NCBI lineage: Bacteria > Pseudomonadati > Pseudomonadota > Gammaproteobacteria > Lysobacterales > Lysobacteraceae > Stenotrophomonas > Stenotrophomonas sp. GD04024. Next base: position 31,701 of record NZ_JAOEDV010000015.1, read on the forward strand.
GTAACATGAACTTAACAATCTGTGCACGAATCCGTAGCAATCCTGAATTTCAGTCAGGCTACGTCCAGCTTGTATGATGTTGGGTTATCCCCCCTGATTCCGCTGGTGCCCGTTGTGAACAGTTCTCTCCGCCGTCCCCATGCCAGCCAGGTCCAGAAGGGGCTGACGCCGCATGCCCGCATCCGCAACGTGATCGCGGTTGGTTCGGGCAAGGGCGGCGTCGGCAAGTCGACGACCGCGGTCAACCTGGCCGTTGCGCTGCAGCAGTTGGGTGCGCGTGTAGGCGTGCTGGATGCGGACATCTACGGTCCCAGCGTACCGGCCATGCTGGGCCTGTCCGGCCGTCCGGAAAGCCCTGACAACAAGAGCATCGAGCCGCTGCGCGCGTTCGGCGTGGATACCATGTCGATCGGCTACCTGATCGAAGAGGACACGCCAATGATCTGGCGTGGCCCGATGGCCACCTCGGCGATGACCCAGCTGTTCAACGACACCCTGTGGGATGACCTGGACTTCCTGCTGATCGACCTGCCGCCGGGCACCGGTGACATCCAGCTGACCCTGACCCAGAAGATCCCGCTGGCCGGTGCGGTGATCGTCACCACGCCGCAGGACATCGCCACGCTGGATGCGAAGAAGGCGCTGAAGATGTTCGAGAAGGTCGAAGTACCGGTGCTGGGCATCGTCGAGAACATGGCCGTGCATACCTGCAGCAACTGCGGGCACGTCGAGCACCTGTTCGGCGAAGGCGGTGGCGAGCGCATGGCGGCGCAATACGGCGTGCCGCTGCTGGGCTCGCTGCCGCTGCAGATCGGCATCCGCGAGCAGGGCGACGCCGGTACCCCGATCACCGTCGCCCAGCCCGATTCGGTGCCGGCCCAGGCCTATCGCCATGCCGCACAGCGCCTGGTCGAGGAAGTCGGCAAGCGCCCGCGCGCGTCGATCCCGATCCTGTCTTCGCTGCTGTAAGTGCCTGCGCAGGGGCCGCCGGCCACGCCCGGCCCCCTGCTAGAATCCTCGCGCCCCCTCGCATTCCCAGGACAAAGCATGAGCATCAAGAGTGACCGTTGGATCCGCCGCATGTCCGAGCAGCACGGCATGATCGAGCCGTTCGAGGCCGGGCAGGTCAAGCAGGCCAACGGCGAGCGCATCGTCAGCTATGGCACGTCCAGCTATGGCTACGACGTGCGCTGCTCGCGCGAGTTCAAGGTGTTCACCAACATCAACTCGACGATTGTTGACCCCAAGCACTTCGACCCGGGCAGCTTCGTGGATATCGTCGGCGACGAGTGCATCATCCCGCCGAACAGCTTCGCGCTGGCCAGGACCGTCGAGTACTTCCGCATCCCGCGCGACACCCTGGTGGTGTGCCTGGGCAAGAGCACCTACGCGCGCTGCGGCATCATCGTCAACGTGACCCCGCTGGAGCCGGAATGGGAAGGCCACGTGACCCTGGAATTCAGCAACACCACGCCGTTGCCGGCGCGCATCTACGCCAACGAGGGCGTGGCCCAGATGCTGTTCTTCCAGGCGGCATCCGATGACGTCTGCGAAACGTCGTACAAGGATCGTGGCGGCAAGTACCAGGGCCAGACCGGCGTGACCCTGCCGCGGACCTGATGACGGTGGGCCGTTTGTGGAGCCGAGCCATGCTCGGCTCTACATGAAAGAAGGCGGCGCAATGCGCCGCCTTCGTCATTTTCCGCGACCGAACAGCATGGCGATGCCGACGCCCACCAGCGCCACCGGCCACCAGGTCAGCAGCAGCTTGGACAGGTTCAGGTGCGTCCAGCCGAGGTTGCTGGCAAGCATGAACAGGCCGATCAGGATCAGCAGGATGGCGGCAACGAGGTTGAATCGCATCGGGTCGGCGAAGGCTCAGGAGTGGGCCGGATATCCTAGCCGGTCCTTCCAGTAGGCGACATGCTGGTCCAGTGCCGACGGCTCGTAGCGGTGTGCCGGGCCGCTGCCCCAGACCGGGCCCGGCCAGGCCGGATCGCCGTCATGGCGGCCGATCACGTGGAAATGCAGCTGGCGCACGATGTTGCCCAGCGCGCCGATGTTGATCTTCTCCACGCCGTCGGCGCCCTTCAGGGCCTTGCAGGCGCGGTTGAGCTCGGTGCGCAGCTTGTCCTGCTGCTCGCCGTCCAGCTCGATCCACTCGGTCACCCCGGCCAGGCGCGGTACCAGCACCAGCCAGGGGAATCGTTCGTCGTTCATCAGCCGCACTTGCGACAACGGTCCTTCGGCCACCAGCACGCTATCGGTGGCCAGGCGTGAATCGAGTTCGAATTCGCTCATCCAAGATGCTCCGAGAAGAAGTCCAGGGTGCGTTGCAGCGCCAGGGCGGCGCTGTCTGGATCATACGCATGTCCGACCTCGCGGTTGAAGGCATGATCGGCCGGATAGACGAAGGTGGCCATCTGCGGCAGCTTCTCGCGGTGGGCCTGGACCGCCTCCGGCGGGATGCTCTTGTCCTGGGCACCGAAGTGAAAGATCACCGGGGCCTTGGGCGTCTCATCGAGGAACTGCACGTTGCGCGCACCGTAGTAGCTGACCGAGGGCAGACCCAGGCGCACTGCCGACAGCATCGCCACGGTACCGCCCCAGCAGTAGCCGACCGTGCCGACCTTGCCGTAGGGAGCAAGCCGGGTTGCCGCGGCGCGGACCACTTCCAGTGCCTTCTCCATGCCCAGCGCGGTAACCCGTTCCAGGCCGACCTTCACGCCCTCGGGGCTGTAGGGGAGGGCGTCGGGGTCGGCATCGGGGCCGTCGACCAGGTCGAAGAACGACGGCGCCAGCACCGCGTAGCCCTCGGCGGCGAAGCGCTCGGCCACGCTGCGGATGTGCGGGTTGGCGCCGAAGATTTCCTGCACCACCACCAGCCCGCCACGCGGGGTGCCTTCCGGCAGGGCCTGCCAGGCCCGTACCGGGCCGTGATGGGTATCCAGGGTGATCCACTCGGCCATCGTCATCTTCCTCGTTGCAGGGAACAGGACTGCATTGTCGGCGCTGCGCGGGTTAGCGGCGTGTCAGCGGCTGTGCGGGATCGGGCGGCTGGCCGTTCAGAGCGAGGTCGCCAAGCGCGATGCTGGAAGCGGCATCGGCGGCAGTGACTTCCCATGACACTCAGAACTTGCGAAACCCCGCATGGACCAGCGCCTTGCCAAGGATGCTGACCTTGCCGGGCTCGGGGCGATAGGGCGGGAAGTCTGTATTCACGCTCACCACGTAGAGGCCATCGCCCCGCTTCTGCAGCATCTTGATCTGCGTTTCGCCGCCAAGGGTGATGAGGTAGTAATCGTCACCGTCAAAGTGATCGAAGCTGGTATCGATCCAGACGATGTCGCCATCTTCCAATTTTGGCCGCATCGAGGGGCCGCGACCGGTGATGATCTGGATGCGTCCAGGCGGTGGCAGGAAGCCCAGCTTCCGTCGCACTTCCCATTCGGCAACCTCGATCGTTCTCATGACCTCGGGTGTGTCGTAGTTGGCACCCGTGTCTGCTTCCAGGACGTTGAAACGAACGTATCCCGGAGACGGTTCCATCTCGCCAATCGCCGGCTTGCCATCTGCAATGGAGCCTGTGGGCAGCATCGTGCCGTTACCGGTAGCAAGCCAGGATTCACTGACACCCAGCACCTTGGCCGCCGCCAAGAGGTTCGCGCCACGCAGAAATTTTGCCTTTCCACTGAACCAGTTGTGGACGCTCGGTGCGGAAACGCCGACCTCTCGAGCCAAATGGGCCTGGGTGATCTGGGCATGTCCGAGTGCACGGACCAAACGTTCAGAAAGAGTGCTCATTAGGAAAGACTAATTCTTAACTAATTAGGAGTAGCTATTGACGAGAAAATTAGATGTGTCTAATTTTCGGGTTATGAAAAATCCTAGTGCTTCTACCGTCATCGATCGCCTGGGAGGGACCGGCAGCGTGGCCCGCCTATGCGAGGTGAGCTCCGCTTCCGTGAGCCAATGGCGCTTGAATGGCATACCGCCTGCAAGGCGACAGTTCCTGCAATTGTTGAGGCCCGAAGCCTTCCGCGAAGAAGACGATGGTGACCGTCGTTCCATACCGCCGGACGACGCGTGGTACACGCTCAGGCGGTAGGGTGCCGAACGGGCAGGGAATCAGCCCTCGTGTCGTTCAGAGGTGGCACAACAACCCCGGTATACTGGCGCCCTTTCAGGCCCCGGCCCCCAGGAACCCCTGCCACGCCGGCAGGGGCCCAGGCCCCCAGAGTCCCGCGATTCCATGTCCCAGCTGAACCCCAAAGTCGGCTTCGTCAGCCTTGGCTGCCCGAAGGCCCTCGTCGATTCCGAGCGCATCCTCACCCAGCTCCGCTCGGAGGGCTACGACATCGTCCCGTCCTACGATTCGGCCGACGTGGTGGTGGTCAACACCTGCGGCTTCATCGATTCGGCAGTGACCGAGTCGCTGGACGCGATCGGCGAGGCGATGAACCAGAACGGCAAGGTCATCGTCACCGGCTGCCTGGGCAAGCGCCCGGAGCAGATCCGCGAGGCGTACCCGAACGTGCTGGCGGTGTCCGGCCCGCAGGACTACCAGAGCGTGATGGAAGCGGTGCACGAAGCGCTGCCGCCCAAGCACGATCCGTTCGTGGACCTGGTGCCCGACTATGGCATCAAGCTGACCCCGCGCCACTATGCCTACCTGAAGATTTCCGAGGGCTGCAACCACAAGTGCAGCTTCTGCATCATCCCGTCGATGCGCGGCAAGCTGGTCTCGCGCCCGGTCGACGAGGTGCTGCGCGAAGCCGAGCGCCTGGTGCGTGGCGGCGTGCGTGAACTGCTGGTGGTGTCGCAGGACACCTCGGCCTACGGCGTGGACGTGAAGTACGCCGAGAAGATGTGGCGCGACAAGGCCTACCAGACCCGCCTGAAGGCGCTGTGCGAAGGCCTGTCCGAGCTGGATGCGTGGGTGCGCATGCACTACGTCTACCCGTATCCGCACGTGGACGAAGTCGTGCCGCTGATGGCCGAGAACCGCATCCTGCCGTACCTGGACATCCCGTTCCAGCACGCCAGCCCGCGCATCCTGCGCCTGATGAAGCGTCCGGGCGCGGTCGAGAAGACCCTTGAGCGCGTGCAGAACTGGCGCCGCATCGCGCCGGACATCACCGTGCGTTCGACCTTCATCGTCGGCTTCCCGGGCGAGACCGAGGCCGAGTTCGAAGAGCTGCTGTCGTTCCTCGACGAAGCACAGCTGGACCGCGTGGGTGCGTTCGCCTACTCGCCGGTCGAGGGGGCCACTGCCAACGATCTGCCCGACGCCGTGCCAGAGGAAGTGAAGCAGGAACGCCTGGCCCGCTTCATGGAGAAGCAGGCGCAGATTTCCGCCGCGCGCCTGGAAGCCAAGATCGGCACGGTGCAGCAGTGCCTGGTCGATGCCATCGAAGGCGACATCGCCGTGGCCCGTTCCAAGGCCGATGCGCCGGAGATCGACGGCCTGGTGCACATCCAGAACGCCGACCAGGTGCCGCTGCGCGTAGGCGAGTTCGTCGATGTGGAGATCACCGAGAGCGACGAGCACGACCTGTACGGTGATGCGCTGGCGGCCGCCACCCGCCCGGCGTTCGATCTCAAGATGTTGTGACCGCCGCCGCCGGTGGCAACGGCGGTCCCCGGCGCTTCGTGCCGCCGCCGCGTGCGGCGGTCGATCCGCAGGCATTCAGGCATCCGCTGTTTGGCGGGCTGCATGACTTCCGTGATCTGCTGGACGGCACTGCATGGCCGCCCATCGCTGCGCTTGATGCGCGGCTGGAATTGCCCGGCAAACGCCTGGTTGAACAGGATGCCGCGTTGCTGGCCGACGGTCTGCACTACGAGGTGCGTATCGCGCAGGGGCGCATCGCCACCCGCGCCGACAACTGGCATGACCTGTTCAATGCACTGGTGTGGGCCCGTTTCCCGCAGCTCAAGCAGGCACTCAACGCGCAGCAATGCCGGCATATCGAGACAATGCCGCCGGGCCAGCGCAACCGCGCGCAGGCAGCACTGACCCAGTTCGATGAAACCGGCGTGATCGTGCGTGTGTGCGATGACACGTTGCTTGCGGCATGGGATGGGCATGACTGGCCTGCATTGTTCGAGCCAACACGCTGGCACAGCGGTGACATGGCCATCGCTGCGGTATTCGGCCATGCGCTGATGGAACAGGCACTGCTGCCGGGCCGCCTGCTGGTGGGCAAGTGCGTGGTGGTGCAGGGGGATGATGATGATCGCTGCATCGCCGAGGTGGCCGCGGCCATCGGCGAGGGCAGGGCGATCACCGATCCAGCGCAGCTGCGGCCGCTGCCGTTGGCGGGCATTCCCGACTGGCATGAAAGGCAGGATGCCGCCTTCTACGCCGACGCCGACTACTTCCGTCCGCTGCGTGCCGGCCGCGCGTACCCGCCGCCGTTGCACGCGGCCCAGTAGAGTCGAGCTCGCTCGACTGCCCCGTTGCGTAGCGTCGAGCTTGCTCGACTGGCTGCAGGTGTAGTCGAGCAAGCTCGACTCTACAACGGCAACGCAGTCGAGCATGGCTCGACTCTACAACGGTGCGTATTCCACCCCGATCACCGCGAAGGTGAACTGCCCGCCGGGCAGCTCCACCGAAAATTCATCATCCAGCCGCTTTTTCAGCAGCGCCCGCGCCAGCGGCGAATCGATGCTGATCCAGCCCAGGCCGGCGTCGGTCTCGTCTGGGCCGACGATGCGATAGCGGCTGGTGTCGCCGCTGTCGACATTCTCCAGCTCCACCCAGGCGCCGAAGAACACCGCCTGCGGATCGGTCGGGGTGGTGTCGACCACGCGCAACGCTTCCAGCCGCTTGGTCAGGTAGCGCACGCGGCGGTCGATCTCGCCCAGCTGCTTCTTGCGGTAGGTGTACTCGGCGTTTTCCGAGCGGTCGCCTTCTGCAGCGGCTGCCGCCAGTGCCTTGACCACCTCCGGCCGTCGCACCCGCCATAGCTCGTCCAGTTCGGCCTTCAGCCGGGCGTGGCCGGCGGCGGTGATCAGCGCGGTGCTCTTTTCTGCGGGGGGACGCCAGCGGGACATGCAGTACGACTTCTCTTGCGATGGGGAACGGGCGCGTCGCACCAGGCCTGGCGCGACGCGCGGAAACAGCAGGTGATCCTCAGCGCTTGCCGCCGAAGATGCCGCCCAGGATGCCACGCACGATCTGGTTGCCCAGCTTGGTGCCGACGGTGCGCGTGGTCTGCTTGGCCATGGTCTCGATCATGCCCTGGCGGCGCTTGGTGCCGAAGATCGCATCCCTGATCGACTGGCCGAAGCCTCCTTCCTGCGCCTCGTCCTGCTCGCGGCTGCGTGCGGCAGGGGCCTGCGCCTGCTCGGTCGCCTTCTGCGCGCGCTGCGCCAGCAGCTCCGCTGCCGACTCACGGTTGATCGCGGTGTCGTAGCGGCTGCCGACCGGGCTGCCGGCGCGCACCTGGGCGCGTTCGGCGTCGGTGATCGGCCCCATCCGGCAGCGCGGCGGCGCGATCATCGTCTGCTGCACCGGCATCGGTATGCCCTTGTCCTGCAGCGTGGAGACCAGCGCTTCACCGGTACCAAGCTGGCTGAGCACCTTGGCCACGTCCAGTTTGGGATTGGGTACGAAGGTTTCGGCCGCGGTCTTCACCGCCTTCTGGTCACGCGGGGTGAACGCACGCAGCGCGTGCTGCACCCGGTTGCCGAGCTGGCCGAGGATGTTGCCCGGCACGTCATCGGGGAACTGCGAGCAGAAATACACGCCCACGCCCTTGGAACGGATCAGGCGCACGACCTGCTCGATGCGCTGCACCAGCGACGGCGGCGCATCGTCGAACAGCAGGTGCGCCTCGTCGAAGATGAAGACCAGCTTCGGCTTGTCCAGGTCGCCCACTTCCGGCAGCTGCTCGAACAGTTCCGACAACAGCCACAGCAGGAAGGTGGAATACAGCTTGGGCTTGAGCACCAGCTGGTCGGCGGCGAGGATGCCGATCATGCCGCGGCCGTCGTGATTGACCCGCATGATGTCGGCCAGCTCCAGCGCCGGTTCGCCGAAGAAGTGCTCGCCGCCATCCTGGGCCAAGCGCAGCACCGAGCGCTGGATCGCGGCGATCGACTGTGCGCTGACCAGCCCGTATTCGGTGGAAATGTCCTTGCGTTCCTCGGCCACCAGGCCGAGCAGGGCACGCAGGTCGTCCATGTCCAGCAGCAGCAGGCCACGGTCGTCGGCCAGCTTGAACACGATGTCGAGCACGCCGGCCTGGGTGTCGTTCAATTCGAGGATGCGCGACAGCAGGGTCGGGCCCATTTCGCTGACGGTGGTGCGCACCGGATGGCCGAGCTTGCCGTAGAGATCCCAGAAAATGGTCGGGCTGGCGGCCGGGGCATAGTCGGCCACGCCGATCTCTGCGGCACGCTGCAGCAGGTTTTCGGCACCGGTGCCGGGCACGGCCAGGCCGGATACATCGCCCTTCACATCGGCCAGGAACACCGGCACTCCCAGCCGCGAGAAGCCTTCGGCCAGGGTCATCAGGGTCACCGTCTTGCCGGTGCCGGTGGCGCCGGCCACCAGACCGTGGCGGTTGCCGAGTTTCGGCAGCAGGGTGACGGCAATATCGTCGGTAATGCCTTTGCCGAGCAGAATCGGATCCATGGTCCAGCCCTTAGTAGTGAATAGCCCAATGTTAACGGGCAGGGATGACGGTCCGAAGGTCCGGCTTGCCCCGACCTTGGCGGCGCCGCTACTCTGCCTGCCTGTTTCGCACACAGTGCCATCAATGCCCGTTTCTGTCCTGATTTCCCGCGGTTGGCCGCTGCTGGCCCTGGCCGGCCTGGTTTCCCTGGCGCCTGACGCCCATGCGCAACGGGTCTCGGCCCGGGACAAGGTGAAGGTCGATGCGCTGCAGCAGCGCATGACAGCCGCCGAGAAGCGCTACAGCGACGCGCTGCTGCTGGTCGCCAATGCCGACCCCAAGGGCAGAAACGAGGCCGACGCCGCGCTGGAGGACATGGAAGATGTCCTCAACGACTGCGTGAAGCAGAAGGGCTGCCAGATGGGCACGCTGCTGGCCAGCTACAAGCGCCTGCTCAAACATGACGCCGATGCGGCGGCCAGCGATGACGTGGCCGATGAGGGCGGCGACCGCCTGGAAGCCGACCCCGACCATATCGGTCCGCTCACCGCAGACGTACCCGAGGCGGCCCGCGCCGCCGCACTGCTGAACGACAAGCGGCACGCCTTCGACACGATGGTCGAGTACAACCCGGCGGTACAGGCCGGCATCCGCCGCTGGCTGACCGACATGCGCCCGGCGCTGCTGACCAGTTACGAGAACTACCAGAACCTGCGCGCGGTGATGTGGCCGGAGTGGGAAAAGCGCGGGCTGCCCGAGGCGCTGCTGTTCGGCATCATGGCCAAGGAATCCAACGGCCGCGTGCATGCCTCCTCGCGCGCGGGTGCCGCCGGCCTGATGCAGTTCATGCCGGCCACCGGCCGACGCTTCGGCCTGGGCCCGGACGGCACCGGTTTCGACACGCGCTTCGATGCGCGCAGCGCTGCCGAAGCCAGTGCCAGTTACCTCAACGAGCGCCTGCGCGAGCTCAACAACAACGTGGAAATGTCGGTGGCCGCCTATAACGGTGGCGAAGGCCGCGCCGCGCGGGTGTTCAAGCAGAGCGGCGGCCAGAGTTTCTGGACCGACAGCGTCTACAACCAGTTCCCCGGCGAGACCAAGGACTATGTGCCGATGGTGATCGCGGCGGCCTGGATCTTCCTGCACCCGCAGCAGTACGGCGTGGAGTTCCCGAAGATCAGCGCGCAGCCGGCCACGCTGCGGCTGGCCAAGTCCACCACCATCTACGAACTGACCATCTGCCTGGGCAGCCACGGCACCCGCGATGGCTACATGCGCGCGCTGCGCAATCTCAATCCGCGCTATGAAGCCGATGGCTGGATTCCGGCCGGCACGCTGATCAACGCCACTACCCGCATCGCCGGCCTGTACCAGCGCAACTGCGTCAGTGGCCCGCGTGCGGACCTGGCCCGCACCCTGATCACCGCCGACCTGAACGCGGCGATCAAGCGCCCGACCGCGGCCAGCTACACCGGCAGCGTGGCGGTGGGTGGTGTGGTGCCGGTGGCCGATGCCGCAGCCTCGACCAGCGTGCCGACGACACCCGTGGCGGCGGTGGCGACCCCGCGCCCGGCGCCCGCCCGGGCAAAGCCGGTGCGCAGCCACAAGGTAGGCAAGGGCGAGACCCTGGGCGCCATCGCGGCGAAGTTCCAGTGCGACGTGCCGACCCTGGCCCGCGCCAACGGCCTGAAAGCCCCCGCCTACAGCCTGCGCCACGGCCAGACGCTGAAGCTGCAGGGCTGCGACAAGTAATCCCACGACCCCTGGAACCCGCATGGACCTCGAAGACACCCGCAACCTGTTCGCCAACCTCCGCGAGAACACTGACTGGGACATCAGCGGCCCGTTGCTGTGGGGCTATTTCTTCGTTCACTCGACCGCCGAGCCGCTGCAGGCCCTGGCCGACCACCTGCAGGCGCAGGGCTACAACTTCGTCGAACTGTTCGAGCAGGAGCCGGAAGAAGGCGACGCGCCGTTCCATGTGCTGCACGTGGAGCGCGTGGAGATCCACGACGAAGCTTCGCTGGACCGCCGCAACCAGGAATTCGCGGCCCTGGCCACCGAAAAGGGCGTGGAAGACTACGACGGCATGGACGTCGGCCCGGCCCCGGCCCTGCAGTAACGCGCGTACGGTAGTGCCGGCCGCTGGCCGGCAATGCTCGACGCGTTGGATCAACGGAGATGCCGGCCGGCGGCCGGCACTACCGAAGCCTCAGCGCAGCGTGGCCAGCGCCTGGCCCAGCTGCACCGGGCTTTCAGCGCCCAGCTGCGGGGCGAACTCGGCCACGCCGGGCGGCAGCAGCACGATCACGGTCGAGCCATAGTTGAAGCGCGCCATCTCGGCGAAACGCTCCAGCCTGATGCCCTGGCCGCGGTAGTCCTTGCGGGTGATGCGGTCGCCATAGGCCGGGATCTCTTCGCCGCTCCATACAGTTTCCACGCCGGACACCAGCAGCGCACCGACCATCACGCTGACCATCGGGCCGAAGCTGGTGTCGAAGTGGCAGACCAGGCGCTCGTTGCGCGCGAACAGGCGTGGCACGCCGTTCACTGCGGCCGGGCCGACGCTGAACAGGCGGCCCGGCACGTGCACGGTTTCACGCAGGGTGCCGGTCCAGGGCATGTGCACGCGGTGGTAGTCGCGCGGCGACAGATAGACGGTGGCATATAGCCCGTCGTTGTAAGGCTTGGCATCCTCGTCGCTGCCCAGCAGCTCGGCCGCGGTGAACGACTGGCCCTTGGCCTGGAAGATGCGGCCGGCCTCGATCTTTCCCAGCTGGCTGATGCGGCCGTCGGCCGGCATCACCAGGCTGCGCGGATCGGCATCGGCCACCCGCGCGCCCGGCTTCAGCGCACGGGTGAAGAACTGGTTGAAGGTGGCATAGCTGCGCGGGTCCGGGTTGGCCGCCTCATCCAGGTTGACGTTGAACTTGCGGGTGACCGTGTCGATCAGCCAGCGTGACACGCGCGGGTCGTCCGAGTACGCCAGCGAACGCGCCATCGAGGACAGCAGACGGTGGGGCAGGACGTACGTCAGGGCGGTGGTGAGACTCATGGGGCGGTTTTCTCGGTCAGCTTCTGCAGGTCGCGGGCGATCGCCGGCGCGTTGAACGGGGGGCGCACCAGGCCGGCGAGGCGGCCCTGCGGGTCGAGCACGGCCAGGCTGGCCGAATGCTCGACGGTGTAATCCTCGGGGTTCTCGTCGAAGTGCTTGCCCGGCACCTTCTGGAACACAAAGCCCAGCGAGGTGGCGAAGCGCTCCAGCGAGGGAACGTCGGCGGTGGCGGCCAGGGTGTCCTTGTGGAAGCCGTGCACGTATTCGCCCAGGCGGATGGCGCTGTCGCGGTCGGGGTCGACCGAGATGAACAGCACGCGCGGGCGCAGGCTGTCGGGCAGGGCCTCCCACTGGTTCTGCGCGCCGGCCAGCTCGGCCAGGGTGGTCGGGCAGACGTCGGGGCAGAAGGTGAAGCCCAGGAACACCAGGGTCCAGTGGCCCTTCAGCTCGCCGGGAATGAGCCGGGTGCCGTCGGATTGGGCCAGGTTGAAGTCAGGCAGTTCACGCGGTTGCGGATACAGGGTGATCGCTTCGGTAGCCGGGGCGTTGGCCGGCGGCTTCGGCGCGAACACCTGCTGGGCGGCCAGCAGGCCGAGCCCCGCCGCCAGGGCGATCAGCAGGATGATGCCGGCGTTGCGATTGAACATGGGGGCTCCCGCGCGAAATGGGCTCCATCATACCGGCTGCGGCCCGATCGTTTCCGCCGCAACGGATGCCGCCGCGGGCGCCAGCCCCTATAATCGGGGGCCACTTTGCCCGCAGTACCGCCATGACCGCTGAAACGGCCGCCGAACTCCACACGATCATCGATCTGATCCGCTACGGCACCAGCCGTTTCAACGAAGCCGGGCTGACCTTCGGGCACAGCTATGACAACGCGCTGGACGAGGCCACCCAGCTGGTGCTGCACAGCCTGCACCTGCCGCACGACCTCGGCCCGGCGTACGGCCAGGCGCGGCTGCTGCAGGCCGAGAAGCTGCGCGTGCTGGAGCTGTTCCAGCGCCGCATCGACGAACGCATCCCGGCCGCCTACCTGACGGGTGAAGCCTGGTTTGCAGGCTTGAGCTTCAAGAGCGACAAGCGCGCGCTGGTGCCGCGCTCGCCGATCGCTGAACTGATCGAATGCGGCTTCGAGCCGTGGCTCGCCGGCCGCGACGTGTACCGTGCGCTGGACCTGTGCACCGGTTCGGGCTGCATCGCTATCGCCATGGGCCACTACTATCCGAACTGGCAGGTGGACGGCGTCGACCTGAGCGACGACGCGCTGTCGCTGGCTGAAGAAAACCGGGAGCGGCTGCAGGCATACAACGTCAACCTGGTGAAGTCGGACCTGTTCAATGGCCTGTCCGGCCGCCACTACGACCTGATCGTCACCAATCCGCCGTACGTCACCAACGACGAGACCGATGCGCTGCCGAAGGAATACTCCTACGAGCCGGACATGGGCCTGCGTGCCGGCGACGACGGCCTGGATCTGGTGCTGAAGATCCTGCGTGACGCGCCGCTGCACCTGAGCGAAGACGGCCTGCTGATCTGTGAAGTGGGCGAGTCCGAACAGCATCTGATCAAGCTGCTGCCGGAAGTCGATTTCGCCTGGATCGAATTCAAGGTCGGCCAGATGGGCATCTTCGCGGTCGAATGCCGCGAGCTGATCGCCCACAGCGCGCGCATCACCGAACTGGCGGCGCAGCGCCCGTGAGTTCCAATTCGTTCGGCAAGCTGTTCACCGTCACCACGTTCGGCGAGTCGCACGGGCCGGCCATCGGCTGCGTGATCGATGGCTGCCCGCCGGGGCTGGCGCTGGACGCGGCCGAATTCGCCCACGACCTGCAGCGCCGCGCCACCGGCAAGAGCCGGCACACCTCGGCGCGCCGCGAGGCCGATGAGGTCGAGATCCTGTCCGGCGTGTACGAGGGCCTGACCACAGGCACTCCGATCGCGCTGCTGATCCGCAACACCGACCAGCGCAGCAAGGACTACGCCAACATCGGCCAGCAGTTCCGGCCGGGCCATGCCGACTACAGCTACTGGCACAAGTACGGCATCCGCGACCCGCGCGGTGGCGGCCGTTCCTCGGCGCGCGAGACCACCATGCGCGTGGCCGCCGGCGTTGTCGCCAAGAAGTGGCTGGCCGAGCGTTTCGGCGTCACCGTGCGTGGCTACCTGTCGCAGCTGGGCGACATCACCCCGGCCGGCTTCGACTGGGCGGCGGTGGAAGACAACCCGTTCTTCTGGCCGCACGCCGCGCAGGTGCCCGAGCTGGAGGCGTACATGGATGCGCTGCGCAAGTCCGGTGATTCGGTCGGCGCCTGCGTGGACGTGGTCGCCGACAACGTTCCGCCGGGTTGGGGCGAGCCGATCTACGGCAAGCTCGACGGCGAACTCGCCGCCGCGCTGATGAGCATCAACGCGGTGAAGGGCGTGGAGATCGGCGACGGTTTCGCCAGCGCCGCGCAGAAGGGCACCGAGCATCGTGACCTGCTGACCCCGCAGGGCTTTGCCAGCAACCATGCCGGCGGCATCCTCGGCGGTATTTCCACCGGCCAGCCGGTGGTCGCTTCGATCGTGTTGAAGCCAACCTCCAGCCTGCGCCTGCCGGGCCCGTCGCTGGACACCGCGGGCAACGTGGTGGAAGTGGTCACCACCGGCCGCCACGATCCCTGCGTCGGCATCCGTGCCACCCCGATCGCCGAGGCGATGGTGGCGATGGTGCTGATGGACCAGGCGCTGCGCCATCGTGCGCAGTGTGGCGATGTCGGCACGATCACCCCGCGCATCCCCGGGCAGATCGATGGCTGACACGCGGCCGACGGTGTGGGTGAGCCAGCCGCTGATCGATGCGGCCATCGCGCCGCTGCGCGATCGCGTGCAGCTGCGCGTCACCGACACCGTTACCGCCTGGTCGCCGCAGCAGATCACCGAGCGGCTGGCCTCAGTCGACGGCGCGATCATCACCCTCAACGAGCGCATCGGCGCGGCCCAGGTGGCCGATGCCGCGCAGTTGCAGGTGATCGCCAACGTCGGCGTCGGCTACAACAACCTGGATGTCGACGCGCTCAGCGCGGCCGGCATCCTCGCCAGCAACACCCCGGACGTGCTCACCGAGACCACGGCCGACCTCGGTTTCGCCCTGCTGATGGCCACCGCGCGCCGCATCACCGAATCCGAGCGCTGGCTGCGTGAAGGCCAGTGGCAGCAGTGGTCGTTCCAGACCATGCTCGGTGCCGACATCCACGGCAGCACGCTCGGCATTCTCGGCATGGGCCGCATCGGCCAGGGCATCGCCCGCCGCGGCGCACTCGGTTTCGGCATGAAGGTGCTCTACCACAACCGCTCGCAGCTGCCGGCCGACACCGAAGCGGCGCTGGGTGCCACCTACGTGGACCTGGATACGCTGCTTGCGCAGTCCGACCACCTGCTGCTGGTGCTGCCGTACACCCCGGCGTCGCATCACCTGATCGATGCCGCCGCGCTGGCGAAGATGAAGCCGTCGGCCACGCTGGTGAACATCGCCCGTGGCGGCCTGGTCGATGAGATCGCATTGGCCGATGCACTGGCCAATGGCCGCCTGGCGGCGGCCGGCCTGGATGTGTACGAGGGCGAGCCGGCAGTGCGCCCGGAACTGCTGGCGCTGCGCAACGTGGTGCTGACCCCGCACATCGGCAGCGCCTCGCTGGCCACGCGAACGGCGATGGTACAGCTGGCCGTGGATAATCTGGTTGCCGGGCTCGGCCTGGACGGCGATCCGTCGCGCATGCCGAGCGCGATCAACGCTGACGCGGCGATGGCCGCGCGCGTGACTCTGGGCAAAAAAACCGGGAAACGATAGGGAACCTCCGCGCGCCCCGCTTGAGGAGGTTCCCCGAACCCTGCTGTCGTGCGTGATTTTTCCCATCCCCGTTTTCGTGAGAGTTTCCCCCCATGAGCAATGCACAGCGCAGTTTCCACGTCGCCGTCGTCGGTGCCACCGGCGCGGTTGGCGAGACCATGTTGTCGATCCTTGAAGAACGTGATTTCCCGGTTGGTAGCCTGAGCGTCCTGGCCTCCGAGCGTTCGGCCGGTGGCGAGATCGAGTTCAACGGCCAGAAGGTCACGGTGCAGGACCTGGCCACTTTCGACCCGACCGGCGTCGAGATCGCCCTGTTCTCGGCCGGTGGCAGCGTGTCGAAGGAATACGCGCCGAAGTTCGCTGCCGCCGGTGCGGTGGTGATCGACAATTCTTCGGCCTTCCGTTACGACGACGACGTGCCGCTGGTGGTATCCGAGGTCAACCCGGAACAGGTTGCCAACCGTCCGCGCGGCATCATCGCCAATCCGAACTGCTCGACCATGCAGATGCTGGTGGCGCTGGCGCCGCTGCACCGCAAGTACGGCATCGAGCGCATCAACGTGTCCACCTACCAGTCGGTGTCCGGTGGTGGCCGTTCGGCGATGGAAGAGCTGGGCAAGCAGACCGGCCAGCTGCTCAGCTTCCAGGAAATCGATCCGCAGCGCTTCCCGGTGCAGATCGCCTTCAACCTGATCCCGCACATCGACGACTTCCAGGACAACGGCTTCACCAAGGAAGAGATGAAGCTGGTCTGGGAGACCCGCAAGATCCTCGGCGACGACAGCATCCTGGTGAACCCGACCGCAGTGCGCGTGCCGGTGTTCTACGGCCACTCCGAATCGGTGGCGATCGAGACCCGCGACAAGGTGACCGTGGCCGAAGCGCGTGCGCTGCTGGAGCAGTCGCCGGGCATCGAAGTGGTGGATCGCCACGAAGCGGGTGGCTACCCGACCCCGGTGACCCACGCTTCGGGCACCGACGCGGTGTACGTCGGTCGCATCCGTGAGGACCTGTCGCACCCGCGCGGCCTGAACCTGTGGATCGTCTCGGACAACGTGCGCAAGGGCGCGGCACTGAATGCCGTGCAGCTGGCCGAGCTGGTCGCCGCCGAACAGCGCTGAGCAGCGCGGTTGCTTCACCGGTAGTGCCGGCCGCTGGCCGGCATTGCCGCAGGTCGTCCATCGGTGGGTGCGGACCTTGGTCCGCACGCTTTATAGTGTCGCCCATGAATAAACGGGCCAGGGGCGCAATGCGCCCGCTCAGCTATCTTTCCGCCGCGCTGCTGGCCCTGGCCAGCAGTTCGGCGCTCGCCCTGGGGTTGGGCGACATCCGTGTCCTGTCCAAGCCGGGCCAGCCCTTGCTGGCCGAGATCCCGGTAGTCTCGGCCGACCCGTCCGAGCTGGAAAACCTGCGTGTGGCGCTGGCTTCGCCGGTCACCTTCGAGCGCGTCGGCCTGCAACGGCCGACCGGCCTGGTCAGCGAACTGCAGTTCGAACTGACCCGCAACGCGCAGGGCAGGGCGGTGGTGCGGGTGACCTCGCAGGCGCCGGTCGAGACGCCGTCGCTGAGCTTCCTGATCGAGGCCGACTGGGGCCAGGGCCGGCTGGTCCGCGAATACTCGGCGCTGGTCGATGCGCCGTCCAGCGCACTGGCCGTGGCCGAGCCGGAGATCGTCGCACCGGCTGGCACCCTGTCCAATACCATTGCCCGCGAGCCGGCAGCGGCACCTGTGGCAGAGGCGCCGGGCACGCCACCGTCCGCGCCGGCGCCCACGCCGGCACCCGCACCAGCACGGTCGCGTGCGGTGCCTCCACCGGTTGCGGCCATACCTGCCGATGGCAGCGTCACCGTGCAGCGCGGCCAGACCTTGTCGCAGATTGCCAGCGCGGTGGCGCGTGGCAACCAGGTCAGTCGTGATCGCGCGATGATCGCCCTGCTGCGCGCCAATCCCGAAGCCTTCATCCGTGGCAACGTGAACCTGCTCAAGCAGGGCGCAGTGCTGCGCATGCCAGGCAGCGATGCGCTGGCGGCGGTCGATGCTGCCGAAGCGGCTGCGCTGGTGCGCGAACACGCGGCGCAATGGCGCCAGGCACGCACCGTGCCGCAGCCGGCGGGTACCGTCGCAGCAGTGGCCAAGGCACAAACCACGAACGCAGCGTCCCCGTCGGGGGCCAGCGGCGCGCGGCTTGAAATCGCTCCGGCGCTGGCGTCCGACGCCGCGAAAGCGGGCACAACCACCGGCACCGCTGCCGGCAGTGAGGGTGACATGATGGGCAACGAGCAACTGCGCCAGGCGCGTGAGGACATCGCTACCCGCGATGCCGAGATCGGCGAGCTGAAGCAGCGCGTGGCCGACCTGGAGAAGCTGAAGGAACAGCAGCAGTCGCTGATCGCGATGAAGGACAACGACCTGGCTGCCGCGCAGCAACGCCTGGCCCAGGCGCCAGGCAGCCGCGACGCGGCAACACCGTGGTACTGGCTGGGCCTGCCCGTGCTGCTGCTCGCCGCGGCGGCAGCTTGGCTGCTGCGCCGGCGCAAGCCGTCACCGTTGCCGCCGCTGCGCGAAGAAGGCGATGCGGCTGGCCTGGCCGCGGCGGTGCCGGCGGGTGCGGCGCTGGATACGCTGGCCGAGCAGTCCTCGTGGTCGTCGGTGGTGTCCGACAGTGGCCGCCAGGAGCCCGCGATGCCGGCCTGGGCGACCGCAACCGAGGTGCAGGATGACGTGGCTGCCGAACCGATCGCCGACGTCGCCGCCCAGGCTGACTGGCAGGCGCAGACGCTGCGCGATGACGAAGTGGGGGAGCTGCCCGAGGCCGTGACCGATCTGCCGCGCTGGGACGAGCCGGTGCCCACGCAGGACGCCCCCGTGCCGGATGAGCCGGTCGCGCAGGCGGTCGCTGACGAGATCGCGGTGCCGGACTATGCGCTGCACGCCGAACAGCAGCCGCAGTTCCGCGGCGTGTTCGACCTGCCGGCCGAGCACCATGACAACGGTGATTCCAGCGGTGCGCCACACGACGCGATGGCCACGGCCGCGCACGAAGAACACACCGCGGCACCGGCCGGTGATGCCGGCTGGGCACCGCGTGCCGGCCAGGAGCGGCTGGAGCTGGCCATTGCCTATCTGGACCTGGGCGACGCGCAGACCGCGCGTACCCTGCTGCAGGAAGTCGCCGAGGGCGGCGATCTGCACAGCCAGGCGCAGGCGCGCGAGCTGTTGGCGCGCCTGCCGTGACCGAACCCGCTGACAAGGACCGTGCCATGAGCCGCGAGCGCCGCATCGATTACGTTGAATTCGCCTCCGCTGATCCGGCGGCCAGCCGCGCCTTCTTCGAGAAGGTGTTCGGCTGGTCGTTCGTCGACTATGGCGGCGACTACACCGCCTTCGACGATGGCCGCCTGCAGGGCGGCTTCTTCCGTGGCCAGCCGCAGCGCGCCAGCGATACCGGCGCACCGCTGCTGGTGCTGTATGCCGACCGCCTGGCGCCGATCGAGGCAGCGGTGCGTGACGCCGGCGGCGAGATCGTGCGCCCGGTGTTTTCCTTCCCCGGGGGCAGCCGCTTCCAGTTCGTCGAGCCCGGTGGCAACGAACTGGCGGTGTGGTCCGAACGCGACCCGGCCTGAGCGCCGCCCCACACGCAGCATCGAGGTAGCACATGCGTTACGCGCTTGGCGTCGAGTACGACGGCAGCGATTTCAGGGGCTGGCAGAACCTGGGCGAAGGTGGCCCCAGCGTGCAGGCCAGCCTTGAACTGGCCCTGTCGTCGGTCGCCGATGCGCCGTTGCAGGTGGTCTGCGCCGGCCGCACCGATGCTGGGGTGCACGGCCAGTGCCAGGTCGTGCATTTCGACACCGAGGTGGTGCGCGATCCGCGCGCCTGGATGCTCGGCACCACCACCCGCCTGCCGCGCTCGATCGCGGTGCGCTGGTGCGTGCCGGTGGCCGATGATTTCCACGCCCGTTTTTCCGCGCGCGCGCGCCGCTACCGCTATCGGCTGCTCAACCGCGAAGTGCGGCCGGCGCTGGGCCGGCAGACCCTGAGCTGGGAGCGGCGGGCGCTGGACGAGACCCTGATGCATGCCGCCGGCCAGGCCCTGCTTGGCGAGAACGACTTCAGTGCGTTCCGATCGGTGCAGTGCCAGGCGTTGCATGCGCGGCGTGAACTGCAGTCGCTGCAGGTCAGCCGCCAGGGCGAGGTGATTGAAGTGGCCGTGCAGGGCAATGCATTCCTTCATCACATGGTCCGCAATATCGTCGGTTCGTTGATCCTGGTGGGCAGCGGCGAAAAACCGGTGGAATGGATCGCCGAACTGCTGGCCGGGCGCGATCGCACCGTAGCCGGTCCCACCGCACCGCCGCAGGGCCTGGTGTTCCTTGGGCCCCTGTACCCCGACAACTGGCATCTGCCCGCCGAGGTCACGCTATGAGCCGCTCCTACTACCGCACACGCATCAAGTTCTGTGGCATGACCCGCGCCGGCGACGTCCGCCTGGCCGGTGAGCTGGGCGTGGACGCAGTGGGCTTCATCTTTGCCCGCGAGAGCAGCCGTCGGGTTGCTCCGGCCGAGGCGCGCGCGATGCGCCAGGCGATCGCGCCGATGGTCGACGTGGTGGCGCTGTTCCGCAACAACAGCAAGGAAGAGGTGCGCGAGGTGCTGCGCACGGTGCGGCCGACCCTGCTGCAGTTCCATGGAGAGGAAGACGAGAGCTTCTGCCGCAGTTTCAACATGCCGTACCTGAAGGCGATCGCCATGGGCGGGCGCGAAGAGGTCAACGCCCGTACCCTGCAGCTGCGCTACCCCAGCGCGGCGGGATTCCTGTTCGACAGCCACGCGCCCGGCGGCGGTGGCGGCACGGGTGTCGCCTTCGACTGGGGGCGCATCCCGACCGGCCTGCACCGCCCGTTCCTGCTGGCCGGCGGCCTGAACCCGGACAACGTCTACGATGCTGTGCTGGCCACGTTGCCGTGGGGCGTGGATGTCTCCAGCGGCATCGAACTGGAGCCGGGCATCAAGGATGGCTACAAGATGCGCACCTTCGTCGAGGAAGTGCGCCGTGCGGACTGCACAGTCCTGGAGTAACCGGAAACACTGCCTGCACCAGGTAACGCAGCTGGGCTGATCCCTGTCAGCCCAGCTGAGAACTGACCCATTCCGCCAGCGCACCCACCCGCGCATCGGCCGGGCCATCCGGCCATGCCAGCACCCAGAAGCCGCCGGTGGCGGTAAACCCCCACGG
The DNA here is from genome assembly GCF_029837545.1 of Stenotrophomonas sp. GD04024. Lineage (NCBI taxonomy): Bacteria > Pseudomonadati > Pseudomonadota > Gammaproteobacteria > Lysobacterales > Lysobacteraceae > Stenotrophomonas > Stenotrophomonas sp. GD04024. The sequence continues at coordinate 52,446 of NZ_JAOEDV010000015.1, forward strand.
CGCGATCAACCGCCCCGCCGCCAGGTCCTCGGCCACCAGTGGCTCCGGTGCGATTGCCGGGCCCAGCCCTGCCACCGCTGCCTCCAGCAGGTAATACAGATGCTCGAAGGCGGTGCCCAGCTGCAGCTTCGAGGTGTCCAGATCATGTGCCCGCGCCCAGGCCGGCCATGCCTGCGGTCGTGAGCTGGTGTGCAGCAAGGTTTCCTGCAGCAGTGCCGAGGGTGGAACATGCCGCAGGCGTTGCGCCGCGGGGTGGGAGGGGGCCACCACCACGCCGACCCGTTCCGGCGCCAGTTCGCGTACCTGCCAGCCGCGTGGCCAAGGCCCTTGCGCCAGCAGCAGGACCGCATCCAGCGCCGCCTGCGCCTCGGTGAAGCTGCCATCCAGCGCCGACCACTGCAGGCGCACGCCGGGCAGGGCGGCCTGCAGCGCAGGCAGGCGCGGGATCATCCAGCGCGCCAGCACGCTGCCACTGCAGCCCAATACCAGAGCAGGAGATGCCGTTGGCCGCCGCAGTTCACGCACGCAGTCTTCAATGCCGGTGAACGCCTCGCTGCATGCCACCTGCAGGCGGCTGCCTGCGGCGGTCAGGCGCAGGCCGCGACCGGCACGCTGGAACAAGGCCATGCCCAGATGATCCTCCAGCAGCTTCAGCTGCCGGCTGACCGCACCGTGGGTGACATGCAGGTCCTGCGCGGCGCGGCCGACCCCGCCCAGGCGGGCGGTGGCCTCGAACGCGCGCAGCGCATTGAGCGGCGGAAGCGATGAGCTGCTCATGTGAGATTTCCTGACGGTATGCGCCAGATAATATCCATTTTCCGGTCATGACCCGTGCGCTAGAGTATCCACCTGTCTTGAACCACCGGTCGTATCCATGTCTGCCTCCCCCATTGCCGACTATCACGCCTTCCCGGATGCCCAGGGCCACTTCGGCCGCTATGGCGGCAGCTTCGTCGCCGAAACCCTGGTCGGCCCGCTGCAGGAACTGGCCCAGGCCTATGACCAGGCCCGCCAGGACCCGGCATTCCAGGCCGCCTACGACCGCGACCTGGCCCATTACGTGGGTCGGCCGAGCCCGATCTACCACGCCCAGCGCCTGAGCGACCATGTCGGTGGCGCGCAGATCCTGCTCAAGCGCGAGGACCTGAACCACACCGGCGCGCACAAGATCAACAACACCATCGGCCAGGCCCTGCTGGCCGCGCGGATGGGCAAGAAGCGCATCATCGCCGAGACCGGCGCCGGCCAGCATGGCGTGGCCAGCGCCACGGTGGCCGCACGGCTGGGCCTGGAATGCGTGGTGTACATGGGCGCCACCGACATCGAGCGGCAGAAGATCAACGTCTACCGGATTAAGCTGCTCGGCGCGACGGTGGTGCCGGTCACCTCCGGCTCGGCCACCCTGAAGGATGCGCTCAACGAAGCGATGCGCGACTGGGTGACCAACGTGCAGGACACCTTCTACATCATCGGTACCGTCGCCGGTCCGGACCCGTACCCGCGCATGGTGCGCGATTTCAACGCCATCGTCGGGCGCGAGGCACGCGAACAGATGCTGGCCGAGTACGGCCGCCTGCCCGATGCGATCACCGCCTGCGTCGGCGGCGGCAGCAATGCCATCGGCCTGTTCCATGCCTTCCTCAACGACCGACAGGTCGAGATCGTCGGCGCCGAAGCGGCAGGTGATGGCATCGGCACCGGTCGCCATGCGGCGTCGATCGCCGCCGGTCGCCCGGGCGTGCTGCATGGCAACCGCACCTACGTGCTGTGCGACGACGACGGCCAGATCATCGAAACCCATTCGGTCTCGGCCGGCCTGGACTATCCGGGCGTCGGCCCGGAGCATGCGTTCCTGGCCGATACCGGCCGCGCGCGCTACCTCGGCATCACCGATGAAGAGGCCCTGCAGGCGTTCCATCTGCTGGCGCACACCGAGGGCATCCTGCCCGCACTGGAATCCAGCCACGCGCTGGCGCAGGCGATCAAGCTGGCGCGCGAGCGTCCGCGCGACCAGATCGTGCTGTGCAACCTGTCCGGCCGCGGCGACAAGGACGTGCATACCATCGCCGCGCGCGAAGGCCTGGTGCTGTGAATTGCATGCTGCGCCACGGCGGGGCGTGGGTGCTGGCGGTCGGCCTGGGGGGTTGCGCGCCGCCCGATCCGCCGGTGCTGGCGCCGGCGCCGGCGTCCCCGGCGGCGATCGCCCCGGCACGCCAGATTGCCAGCAACGACGATGCTGCAGCACATCGTCCGATCGAAGACGCACCGTTGCCAGGCGCAGACGATGCCGCCGATGACGACAGTGCTCCGGCGGTGGTTTCGGTGGCCCTGGACCATGCCGGCGAGGTGCTGATCGGCCAGCCTTTCAGTGAACTGCAGAGCGAGGGGCAGTGGCACTCGGCCGGGCTGAGCGAGGCGACCTCCGGGCGCTGCGAGTATTACGAGCGCGGCACGCTGCCTGAAGGCGTGGCGATGATGGTGCAGGACGGTGACGTGGTGCGTTTCGACCTGGCGCCCATCGACGATTCGGGCCAGGTGGTGGTTCAGCCGGGGCCGTTCGGCCTGCACCTGGACATGCCGCGCGCGCAGGCCCTGCAGCTGCTGCCCAAGGGCGTCTCCGCCCAGCCTTATGGCAAGGATGTGGAGGCCGGCGAGACTCTGCTGTGGCAGGACCCCGGTTCCGACCTGGCGATCCGCGTGGAGATCGTCGACGGCACCGTATCCCGAATGTACTGGGGCGCCAGCGGCGCCGTTGACCTGATCGAAGGATGTACCTGACATGTCCGTATCCCGACTTGATGCCTGTTTCCAGCGCCTGCGCGAGCAGCAGCGCAAGGCGTTGATCCCCTTCATCACTGCCGGCGATCCCTCGCTGGAGGCTACCGTGCCGGTCATGCACGCACTGGTCGAGGCCGGCGCCGATGTGATCGAACTGGGCGTTCCGTTCTCCGATCCGATGGCGGACGGACCCACCATCCAGCGCAGCTCCGAGCGCGCGCTGGCGCGCGGTGCCGGCAGCCGTTACGTGCTGCAGGCCGTGGCGCAGTTCCGGGAGCGTGATGCGCAGACCCCGGTGGTGCTGATGGGCTACCTGAATCCGGTCGAGATCCATGGCTACGCAGCGTTCGCCGACGCCGCGGTGAAGGCCGGCGTGGACGGTGTGCTGCTGGTCGATCTGCCGCCTGAAGAAGCCGGTGATGCACAGCAGGCGTTCGAGGCCGCTGGCCTGGCGCTGGTCCTGCTGGCGTCGCCGACCACCAGTGAAGCGCGTGCCGACAAGCTGCTGGCCCTGGCGCGTGGCTACCTGTACTACGTCAGCTTTGCCGGTGTCACCGGTGCGTCCGAGCGGCTGGACAGCGATGCTGCCAGCGCCCGCCTGCAGGCACTGCGCGAGCGTGCCTCGGTGCCGGTCGTGGCGGGCTTCGGCATCAAGGACGCCGCCAGTGCCGCGGCAATGGCGCGGCAGGCCGACGGCGTGGTGGTAGGCAGCGCACTGGTGGCGGTGCTGGCAGAGGCGGGCTCGGCGGAAGACGCCGCGCAGCGCGCCGCAGCCTTCCTCGCACCGTTGCGGCAGGCGCTGGACGCGTGACGGTCGTGCCGGCCACGGGCCGGCATCCTCCGCACCCGCCTGCGTGCAGGGGCTGCCGGCCGGCGGCGGGCGCGCCCCGGACCTAAACGTACGTCCCAGCATGGTTTTTTCCAGCTGGCCCGGGCACCGCAAGGGGTGCACGGGCGGGGGCAGCGGAGCTAGACTGTCCGCCTTTGCGGCCCCCGGGCCGCCCTGAACGGAAGTGTCCTCCCGCATGAGTTGGCTCAGCAAGTTGATGCCGTCCGGCATCCGCACCGACAACACCCCCAGCAAGAAGCGCAGCGTCCCCGAGGGCCTGTGGGAAAAGTGCAGCAACTGCGGCAGCGCGTTGTACCGTCCTGAGCTGGAAGAGAACCTGGAGGTCTGCCCGAAGTGCGGCCATCACATGGCGATCCGTGCGCGCGCGCGGCTGGCGGCGCTGTTCGACGCCGACAGCACCACCGAGATCGGTGCGCGCCTGGGGCCGACCGACCTGCTCAAGTTCAAGGACCAGAAGAAATACAGCGAGCGCATCAAGATCGCGCAGAAGAACACCGGCGAGTACGACGCGCTGATCGCCATGCGCGGCCTGCTCAAGGGGCGTGCGCTGGTGGCTTCGTCGTTCGACTTCGCCTTCATGGGCGGCTCGATGGGCTCGGTGGTTGGTGAGCGCTTCGCGCTGGCTGCCGAAACCGCAGTCGAGATCGGCGCCCCTTACGTATGCTTCTCGCAGAGCGGCGGTGCACGCATGCAGGAAGGCCTGTTCTCGCTGATGCAGATGGCCAAGACCTCGGCCGCGCTGGGCAAGCTGCGCGAAGCCGGCCTGCCGTACATCTCGGTACTGACCCATCCGACCACCGGTGGCGTGTCGGCGTCGTTCGCGATGCTGGGCGACATCAACATCGCCGAGCCGCAGGCGCTGATCGGCTTTGCCGGCCCGCGCGTGATCGAGCAGACCGTGCGTGAGAAGCTTCCGGAAGGTTTCCAGCGCTCGGAGTTCCTGCTGGAGCACGGTGCCATTGACCAGATCTGCGACCGCCGCGAAATGCGCGACCGCCTGTCCGACCTGCTGGCGATGCTGGGCCGTCAGCCGGCGCCGGAGGTGGCTTGATGGGAAGCCGCAGGTACTTCGGTACTGACGGCATCCGTGGGCGGGTCGGCCAAGGGGTGATCTCGGCGGACTTCGTGATGCGCCTGGGCAATGCCCTGGGGCGCGTGCTGGTCGCCCAGCGCGGCCAGGACGGGCGCCGGCCGATCGTGCTGATCGGCAAGGACACCCGCATTTCCGGCTACATGTTCGAAGCGGCACTGGAAGCCGGGCTGGTCGCCGCCGGCGCCGACGTGCAGCTGCTCGGCCCGATGCCGACTCCGGCGGTCGCGTTCCTGACGCGTACCCTGGGCGTGGACGCCGGCATCGTCATCAGTGCTTCGCACAATCCGCACTACGACAACGGCATCAAGTTCTTCTCCGCCCAGGGCGAGAAGCTCGACGACGCCACCGAGCTGGCGCTGGAAGCAGCGCTGGATGTTCCGTTCGCCACTGCCGAATCGGAAAAGCTGGGCAAGGCGTCGCGCGCACGCGAGGCGGTCGGCCGCTACATCGAATTCTGCAAGGCCAGCGTGCCGCGCGCCTTCGACCTGCGCGGGCTGCGCCTGGTGCTGGATTGCGCGCACGGCGCCACCTACCAGATCGCACCGCTGTTGTTCCGTGAGCTGGGGGCCGAGGTGATCGGCATCGGCGCCGAACCCAACGGCATCAACATCAACGCAGGGGTCGGCTCCACCCATATCGACAACCTGGCGGCCAAGGTCCGCGAGACCCGCGCCGATCTCGGCATCGCCTTCGATGGTGACGGTGACCGCGTGCTGATGGCCGACGACCAGGGCAATCCGGTTGACGGCGATGACCTGCTGTACATCCTGGCGCGCGCGTGGAAGGCCGAAGGTCGCCTGCATGGCCCGGTGGTCGGTACGCTGATGAGCAACTACGGCGTGGAGAAAGCCTTCGCCGACCTGCAGATTCCGTTCGTGCGCAGCAACGTCGGTGACCGCTACGTGCACCAGGCGCTGATCGAAGGCGGTGGCGTGCTGGGTGGTGAAGCCTCCGGCCATCTGCTGTGCCTGGACCGGGCGACCACCGGCGATGGCATCATCAGTGCCCTGCAGGTGCTGGTGGCGCTGCGCAGCAGCGGGCAGACCCTGCGCCAGGCGCTGAAGGGGCTGGTGCGGGTACCGCAGAAGACGGTCAACGTGCGGCTGGGCAATGTCTCGGCCAAGGCCACGGTGCAGGCCGACCGCGTGCAGGCCGCGCTGGCCGTCGCGCAGCAGTCGGTGGCTGGTCGTGGCCGTGCGTTCCTGCGCCCGTCCGGTACCGAGCCGGTGGTGCGGGTCACGGTGGAAGCCGATGACGCAGCACTGATGCAGGAAACGCTGGACCGCCTGTCCGCGGCGGTCCGTGAAGCCGCTGCCTGAAGCCGGCGACCGTACAGCGTGATGCCACGACATGGCCGCTTTTGCGACCATGTTGTTTTCCAGCGAGGGTGACTGAACCGATCACGACCGGCGACCACATTCAGCTGCGGCTGTGCGCTTTGTGACATCGCGTGAACGATACGCGGCGTATTCCCGGGATCAGGATCTCGTGCCTGCATGCATGCAGGCGCTACGCAGGCCGGGACCCGGTCGGAGCCGTTCGTGCTCCATCCTTTCACTGTTGTTGCAAGGACCATGACCATGAACACTTCATTGCGCTGCAGCCGCTGCCTGCTGGCAGGTGCGCTGCTGGTGCTGCCGTTGCTGGGTGGCGTCTCCATTGCCAGCGCCGAACGTCGCCCCGAAGGTGGGCCGCATATGTCCGCTCCGCGCGAGGAGCCGATGCGCGCGCCGTGGGGCTACCCAAGGATGGAGCGCCCGCGCGAGCTGGGTAATGCACGGCCGGCATTCCGCGAGGAGTACCGGCACAACTTCCGCGCCGACCATGCGTTCCGCATCGGGCCCTACCATCCGCCGGTGGGCTATGCGTACCAGCGCTGGCACTACGGCCAGTTCCTGCCGCGTCCGTACTGGATCGGCGACTACATCCTCAACGACTTCTGGCTGTTCGGCCTGGACATGCCGCCGATGGGCTACGAATGGGTGCGCTACGGGCCGGATGCGCTGCTGATCAACACCGGCAACGGCGAGATCGTGCAAGCCGTGTACGGGCGCTTCTTCTGAGACCGACATGGGCCTACCGCGCCGCAGCGGGCGGAGGAGGCCCTTGCGCTCAGGGCCCCGGCACCATCTTCTTCTGGCGTGCCTTGAAGCCATTGAACAGCGGTGCGATCAGCGGGTTGTAGCTCTGCGCGATGCGCTTGCGCAGCCAGCTGGCGGGGCGGTTGCGGATCGCAAACCGGTAGATGCGTTCCGGATCGCCGCCCACCACGTTGCGGCCGAACGGATGGGTGGTGTGCAGGTAACGGAAACCCTGCTCGCGTGCCACTTCAATGTGGTCCTGGTCGAAATCGCCGTAGGGCCAGCACAGCGTGTCGGATACTTCGCCCAGCTTTTCCTGCAGCACGTCGCGCGAGATCGCCAGGTCGTGGCTCAGGCCGGCGCGGCGCTGCGCACGGTCCAGGTCGTCGCGACGCAGCCAACGGGTGTGGGTGTGGGTGTGGCAGTGCACTTCGAAGGTGCCGGCGGCGATGGCTGCACGCGCTTCGCTCCAGCGCATCATCACATCATCGCTGCGGTTCTGTTCGTAGATCGCCGCTTCGCAGCCGCGGTGGTCCGGGGTGGCGGGCAGCGACGCTCCGGCGATGCCGGCGTGCGGCCGCTCCGGGCCTTCACCCATCCAGCCGGTGACCACGAACACCACCGCGTGCATGCCGTACTTCTGCAGGATCGGGTGTGCGTAGACCCAGTTGTCGAGGTAGCCATCGTCGAAGGTGATCACGATCGACTTGCGTGGCACCGGCCTGCCGGCCAGGAAGCCGGCGTACTGGTCCAGCGTCAGCGAGGTCCAGCCGTTGCCGGCGAGCCAGGCGATCTGGCTTTCGAAATTCTCCGGTGACACGGTGATCATGCCCGGCGATGGACTCACGTGGTGGTGCATCAGCACCGGAACAGTTCGCGCGTCAGCCATGTCCCAGCTCCTTCAGCCACTGGTGGTAATAGTGTTCGGTGGCCTCGCCATGGCCAGCCGGGGTGAAACGGTGTGCGCCGTGCATCCAGTCCCAGCCGGCGCGGCCCATCTGCCGTCGCCGTTCCGGATCGTCCACCAGCAGGCGCAGGGCGCCGGTCAGGGCTGCATTGTCGCCCAGCCGGGTGAGGATCGCATTGCTGCCGTCGACCACCATCTCCGGTACGCCACCGACGCGGGTGGCCACGATCGGCACGCCGACATAGGCCGCTTCCAGGAACACGGTACCGGCGGCCTCCTTGTGCGAGGCCAGCGCGAAGATGTCGAAACCGGCCATCAGCCGGCAGGCACCATCGCGGTAGCCGAGCAGATGCACCTGCGCCTGCAGCCCATGCGCGTCGCGCATCGCCTGCAGTCGATCCATCACCACCTGGCCGTCGCCCACCACCACCAGATGCAGGTGGGGGTTGGTCTTGCACAGTGGCACCATCGCCTGCAGCAGATCGGCATGGCCCTTGGCCTCGCGGAGTACCGCCACGCACCCCACCACCACGTCCTGTTCGCCGAAGCCCAGTTCGGCGCGGACTTCGGCGCGGACTTCCTGCAGTCGCTGCCACGGGTTGTCCAGGTGGATGTCGCTCCAGCGCGGCGGAACCGCGATCGGCGGCACGATGCCGATGTGCTCGGCTGGAATGCCGCGGTCGGCCAGCAACTGCTTGACGAAGCTGCTCACGGTCAGCACCCGGTGCGGGAGCCGGGTATAGGTCAGCAGTGAATTGACCGGGCTCATCAGGTGGCGCGAGCGCACCACCAGTGGAGTTCCTCCCAGTCGTGCACCGGCGGCGGCAATCAGCGCATCGCGGCGGCTGGTCGTGTTGACCACGTCGTAACGTTCGCGGCGCACCAGCCGCGACACCGACCAGATGCCGCGCAGCAGCCGGGCCAGGCCGCCCATGCGCAGGGTGTGCACGGTGAAGCCATCATCGCGTGCCAGGGTGGCCAGGCGAGCATCGGGCTGGCACAACAGCGATACGTCATGGCCGCGCGCCCGCATCACCTGCATGTGGCGGAAGATGTAGATCTCCTGCCCGCCCATGCCTTTGGCGGCTTCGGTGTGCAGGATGCGCAGCGGACGGTTCATGCGGTTCGGTCCTTGAGGCTCAGCGGTTGCGGAAGCGGGTCAGCGCTTCCCATGCAGTGCGGACAGCGGCCGCATCGGGGGTCTGCTGTGGCAGCGGGCGGTAATGCAGGTCCAGCGCGGTTGCGTTGCCGAACTTGTCGAACACGTAGATGGCATCGCCATCGCGCACCGCGCGCTGCGACCAGCTTTCGACCACCAGCGCGCGCCTGCCCTGCGGTTCGGCCAGCAGGTCGTGGCCGGTGCTGTAGTCGGTCAATGCGTTCTCGCAGCCCAGTGCATGGCGCATCAGGGTCGGCACCCAGTCCTCGTGTGAACTGGTGCGCGATTCATGGCCGCTGGCCTGGCCCGGCCAATGCAGCACGAAGGGCACCTGCAACTGGTAGTCGGAGAAGTTGCCGTTGTGACCCCAGTAGTTCAGCTTGAGGTCGTTGAATTCCTCGGCGTGGTCACCGGTGACCAGCACGATGGTGTCCTGCTCCAGGCCCTGTGCGCGCAGATCGTCCAGCAGCGTGCCAACCAGGCTGTCGGCGTAGTGCACGGCAGTCCGGTAGCGGTTCAACTCGGGGGTCGGGTCGTGGTCCGGGCCGAATTTCAGGAAGTCGATTTCCCGCGCCATCGGGGTGGCCAGCGGCGGATAGCCCTTGGGGATGTGGTACGGGGCATGGGTCGAATCGAGGAAGACGAAGCCGAACCACGGCGTATGCGCAGCCTGGCTGGCGCGGATGTCCTTCCGCAGCGAGGCCACGATGTGGCTGTCGCGCGCTTCCGACCCCAGCCCCGCCGGCCCCTGGTGAAGCTGCTCGCGAACGTCGGCGAAGGCGGTGCGGTCGAATTCAGGGCTGTACAGCGGCGCGCTGCCGTACAGGTGCAGGTCGTAGCCCTGCTGGCCAAGCACCTTGAACAGCTGTGAACCGCGCTGCTCATCCAGCATGCTCGGCCAATAGCCCCCCGGAAGGCCGTACAGCAGCCCGAACAGTCCATAGCGGGTGGCGTTGCCGGTGCTGAAGTGACGCTCGTACACGCGTGCGGACTTGGCCAGTGCCGCCGTGTTCGGCATGACCTGCGGGGTGAGAGCGTCGTGGCGCAGCGATTCCAGCACCACCATGAGCACGTTGGGCCGGTGCGGGTTCTGGCAGCGCAGCGGCTGCAGCGGATAGACAAGCTGGGCATGGCGCGGATCAGGCAGGCCCACCTGCTGTTCGCTGACCACGCCCAGCCTGCGCATGAAACTCTTGGCGGTGATCGGCTGTGCCCACGGCAGGTAGTTCCACTGCGCGATCACATCGCGGTCGCCGCGGGCGTCGTAGTAGGCCGTAGCGACCTGACCACCGCCCATCAGCAGCGCCACCACCGCCCAGGCCTGCAGCACCCGGCGCCGGCGTGGCGCGGCAGGCAGCAGTTTCCAGCATGCCCAGGCAAGCAGGCCCTCGGCGGTGAACACCGCGGCAGCCAGCAGCGCGACTTGCAGCCAGGTCTTCCAGGACAGGGCAACCTGGTCCTGCAGCGCGCCGCCGAACACCATGTTCACGACCATGGCATTGAGGTGGAAGCGGTACAGGGTGAAGACCTTGGCGTCGACCAGCAGCAGGCACAGCCACAGGCCCTGCAGCAGTACGGCGCTGATGCTCAGCGTACGCGCACTGCGCGGCCACAGGCCCAGCAGCAACGGCAGCAGGCCGGCCAGCGCGCCGAACGCGAGCAGGTGGCCGGGCAGGGCGATGGCCAGATAGGCCAGGCCGGCGCCGCCGCCCGGATTGTCACGCAGCGGTACATTGCCCAGCGCGATCGCGGCGGCCAGTACCGCATTGCCGGCGACGAACAGCGACCACCAGGCCAGCCGGCGCCAACGCCGGGCGGAACCTTCAATGGCGGGGGTGGCAGGAGCAGCTGCGGGCATGGCGGGACAGGTTCAGGACGCGCGGGAAAGGGGTGGGGCCCACGTGACGGACGCGTTGCTCCGCGTGCGGGTCGCGCATTGTATCGGTTTGTTTCTTCGTATCGAGTGGCGTCGCCCGGGCGATCTGTCACAATGTTCAGGCGGGCCATGAATGCGCTGGCCCCCCAGACCCAACGACAAGCCAGGAACCGCTGTGAGCCAGATCCCCACCCTCGACATCACCCGTTTCGACAGCGACCGCGAGGCCTTCGTGGCCGAGCTGGGCGCGGCCTACCGCCAATGGGGATTCGCGGGCATCCGCAACCATGGCATCCCGCAGGCCGACATCGACGCGGCCTACGATGCCTTCAAGGCCTTCTTCGCCCTGCCGGAAGAGGTCAAGCGCAAGTACCACGTCGCCGGCAGCGGCGGCGCCCGCGGCTATACCCCGTTCGGCGTGGAGACCGCCAAGGGCTCCAAGCATTTCGACCTGAAGGAGTTCTGGCACATCGGCCGTGAAATCGCCGACGACTCCAAGTACCGCGACGTGATGGCGCCGAATCTGTGGCCGACCGAGGTCGAGGGCTTCCGTGAGCGCGGTTACGGTCTGTATCAGGCGCTGGACAACCTGGGTTCGCGCGTGCTGTCGGCGCTGGCCCTGCACATCGGGCTGCCGGAAGACTTCTTCGCCGACAAGACCAACTTCGGCAACTCGATCCTGCGTCCGATCCATTACCCGCCGATCACCACCGACGACATTCCGAACGTACGCGCCGGTGCCCATGGCGACATCAACTTCATCACCCTGCTGGTCGGCGCCAGCGCCGCCGGCCTGGAAGTGCAGTCGCACGAAGGCGAGTGGGTGCCGTTTACGTCAGACGCGGACACCATCGTGGTCAACATCGGCGACATGCTGCAGCGCCTGACCAACCATGTGTATCCGTCGACCATCCACCGCGTGGTCAATCCCCCGGGTGAGCTGGCGCGCCAGCCGCGCTACTCGGTGCCGTTCTTCCTGCACCCGAACCCGGACTTCCTGATCGACGTGCTGCCCTCGTGCATCACCCCGGAGAACCCGAGCCGGTACCCGGAGGCGATCACCGCCCACGGCTTCCTTGAGGAACGCCTGCGCGAGATCAAGCTGAAGTAACAGGAAGTGAAGGCCGCCGAAAGGCGGCCTTTTTCTTTGCAGGGCTGCGCCCTGCACCCGCGGTAGTGCCGGCCGCTGGCCGGCAACGTCAACGTCGAAAGCGGCTCTGGGTTTCTGCGGGTTGGGCGGGGCGGTGTGGGTTGGCAGGACACGCCGTAAACCCATCCCTGGGGGCTCGATGGCGCCATCCATGGCGCCAACGGTCCTGCCAACCCACGCCGCCCCACCCCTGACAGTTTCCCGGTGACGGTGGGTAAATCGGGATTTCCGGTAGGTGTCGACCTTGGTCGACACGGTAGATCCACGCCATGCGTGGATGAGATCTGTCAGGGATCGAGGGAGGGGAGGGGCCCGGCTTCTGCTTTTGCTCTTCTTATTTCTTTCTGTGGCGGGCGGAACCGCCGGAATGTGTCAGAGGCCGGGCGGGTGGGGCTGCGCAGGGGCGTGAGCCGCATGGGACCGAGGCATGCCTCGGGCGGGTTGGGCAGGACGCCCAACCCCGGTCTTGCCGTGTGCGCAGGACAGCGCACACGCGCAAGCGGCGACCGAGCTTACAGGGACGTACTTGCAGCGACCCCTGCGCAGTCCCACCCGCCCGGCCAAGCTCCAAAACCCACCGGGCCTTATGCGACCAACCCCAAACCCGCCATGAGGGGCTGCGCCGTTTGCTGAAAATCCATGTAACCGCTTACACGGAAACGGATTTTTGCCGTAACGGGTATCATGACCGGCTGACTTCACACAGGAGCCACCCGCTCATGCGCCGCAAGATCGTCGCCGGAAACTGGAAGCTGCATGGCAGCCGTCAATTCGCCAATGAACTGCTGGGGCAGGTGGCCACCGGGCTGCCGCTGGAGGGGGTGGACGTGGTGATCCTGCCGCCGCTGCCGTACCTGGGCGAGCTGGTCGAGGATTTCGGCGAAACCGGCCTGGCCTTCGGCGCACAGGACGTGAGCAGCAACGAAAAGGGCGCCTACACCGGCGAGGTCTGCGCCGCCATGCTGCACGAAGTCGGTGCCCGCTATGGCCTGGTCGGCCATTCCGAGCGCCGCCAGTACCACCACGAAAGCAGCGAGCTGGTCGCGCGCAAGTTCGCCGCGGCCCTGCATGCTGGCCTGGTGCCGGTGCTGTGCGTGGGTGAAACCCTGGAGCAGCGCGAGGCGGGCCAGACCGAAGCGGTCATCGCCAGCCAGCTGGCGCCGGTGCTCGAGCTGGTCGGCGCGGCCGGTTTCGCCCAGGCCGTGGTGGCCTACGAGCCGGTCTGGGCAATCGGCACCGGCCGTACCGCCAGCAAGGAGCAGGCGCAGCAAGTGCACGCGTTCATCCGTGGCGAAGTCGCGCGCATCGATGCTAGAATCGCTGATTCACTGCCCATTGTTTACGGCGGTAGCGTGAAGCCCGACAATGCCGGGGAACTGTTCGCGCAGCCGGATGTCGATGGTGGGCTGGTCGGCGGCGCCTCCCTGGTGGCCGCGGACTTCCTGGCCATCGCAAGGGCGGCGGCCGCGAACTAATCCTAGAAGTATTGTCCGAGGGCGGTTTCCAATGCTGATGTTGATCCTCAATGTCGTCTACGTGCTGGTCGCTGTGGCCATGATCGCGCTGATCCTGATGCAGCGTGGCTCGGGTGCGGCGGCGGGTTCGGGCTTTGGTGCCGGTGCCTCGGGTACGGTGTTCGGTGCGCGCGGCGCCTCGAACTTCCTGTCCAAGTCGACCAAGTGGCTGGCCGTGGTGTTCTTCGGTATCAGCCTCTTCATGGCCTGGTATGCCGGTCACGGCACCCGCCCGGCGGCCGACCAGGATCTTGGCCTGATGTCCACTCCGGCGGCCAGTGCCCCGGCGGCTCCGGCCGGCGAACTGCCGGCCGTTCCGAAGGCCGATGCGGTCCCGGCTGCCCCGGTTCCGGCCGCGAATGTGCCGGCCAAGGCGGAATCTTCGAATTCTGGTGAAGAAAAGCCTTCGGAAGGCTCCCAGAAAGACTGAAGCCGGTTACAATACGCGGCGCATCGGGAAGATAGTCTGATGTGATCGTTTGCCCAGGTGGCGGAATTGGTAGACGCACTACCTTGAGGTGGTAGCGACGCAAGTCGTAGGGGTTCGAGTCCCCTCTTGGGCACCATTTGTAAGTAAAGCGGGTTGGTCTGGCGCGCAAGGCGCCAGGCACATTCCCGTCCACTCCCCCATGCCAAAGCGCCTGCAGGCGCGGCGGCAGAGGCAAGAGAGAATCGCTGTGCTGGCCGAATATTTGCCGTCTCTGCTGTTTCTGATCGTTGCCACCGGTATCGGCATTACGCTGATGCTGGTTGGTCGATTCCTCGGTCCCCGCCGCCCCGATCTGGAAAAGCTGTCGCCGTACGAGTGCGGCTTCGAGGCCTTCGAAGACGCGCGCATGAAGTTCGACGTGCGCTACTACCTGATCGCGATCCAGTTCATCGTCTTCGACCTGGAAATCATCTTCATCGTGCCGTGGACCCAGGTCTTCATGGAACTGGGCGCCCGTTCGCTCATCACCATGGGCCTGTTCGTCGGCATGCTGTTCCTCGGTTTCATTTACGTCTGGAAGAAGGGAGCGCTGGAATGGGAGTGATTCAGACTCTCGATGGCCTCATGAACAACCCCACGCCGGAAGGCCGGGTTGATGACATCCTGCGGCCGGAAGGCGACAACCCGCTGCTGGAAAAGGGCTTCGTCACCACCAGCGTCGACGCACTGCTGAACTGGGCACGCACCGGTTCGATGTGGCCGATGACCTTTGGTCTGGCCTGCTGCGCGGTCGAGATGATGCACGCCGGCGCCGCGCGCCTGGACCTTGACCGCTACGGCGTGGTGTTCCGCCCGTCGCCGCGTCAGTCCGACGTGATGATCGTGGCCGGTACCCTGGTCAACAAGATGGCCCCGGCGCTGCGCAAGGTCTACGACCAGATGCCGGACCCGAAGTGGGTCATCTCGATGGGTAGCTGCGCCAACGGCGGTGGCTATTACCACTACTCCTATTCTGTCGTGCGCGGCTGTGATCGCGTGGTGCCGGTGGACGTCTACGTCCCGGGCTGCCCGCCGACCGCCGAGGCGCTGGTGTACGGGATCCTGCAGCTGCAGAAGAAGATCTGGCGTACACAGACCATCGCCCGCTGACCCCTTCACCTGACAAGAGCGCGCCAAGCCCCCATGGCAGAGCAAGCATCCTTCATCGACCGACTCTCCGCACGTTTCGCAGGTGCGAAGGTCATCGTGGTCGAACCCCGCGGCGAAGTGACGCTGGAAGTGCCTGCCGCCGAGTGGCACGCCACCGCCCTGGCGCTGCGTGACGAGTTTGGTTTCGAGCAGGCCGTGGATCTCTGCGGCGTCGACTACCTCGGTTATGGTTCCGACGAATGGGACACCGCCGACGTGTCCTCGCAGGGCTTCAGCCGTGGCGTCGAAGGCAAGGCCCAGGGCCGCTTCGCGTGGGGCGAGTTCCCCACCGAGGAGAACGGTGCCGACGGTGCCCGCCCGCAGCACATGCCGACCCAGCGTTTCGCGGTGGTCGCGCAGCTGCGTTCGTACCAGCACAACCTGATGATGCACCTGCGCTGCTTCGCCCCTGACGAAGCGCTGCCGGTGGTGTCCTCGCTGACCGGCATCTGGCCGGGCCTGAACTGGTTCGAGCGCGAAGCGTTCGACCTGTACGGCGTGATCTTCGAAGGCCACCCGGACCTGCGCCGGATCCTGACCGACTACGGTTTCGTCGGCCATCCGTTCCGCAAGGACTTCCCGCTGATCGGCAATGTCGAAGTCCGCTACGACGAAGAAAAGAAGCGCGTGATCTACGAACCGGTCACCTCGGTGGAGCCGCGTGTCGGCGTGCCGCGCGTGATCCGTGACGACGCCCGTCTGCAGACCGCAGAAGGTGAGCGCGCGCAGGAGGCAGTGAAGTGAGCCACGTACACCAGGCCGGCGAAGCCTTCGCCAGCAACGCCGCCGAAAGCCGGCAGGAAATCCGCAACTACACCATGAACTTCGGCCCGCAGCATCCGGCCGCTCACGGTGTGCTGCGCCTGATCCTGGAAATGGACGGCGAAACGATCATGCGCGCCGACCCGCACGTGGGTCTGCTGCACCGTGGTACCGAGAAGCTGGCCGAGTCCAAGCCGTTCAACCAGTCGATCGGCTACATGGATCGCCTGGATTACGTGTCGATGATGTGCAACGAGCACGCCTACGTACGCGCGATCGAGACCCTGATGGGCATCGAGGCGCCGGAGCGTGCGCAGTACATCCGCACCATGTACGACGAAATCACCCGCATCCTCAACCACCTGATGTGGCTGGGCTCCAACGCGCTCGACCTGGGTGCGATGGCGGTGATGCTGTACGCCTTCCGCGAGCGCGAAGAGCTGATGGACTGCTACGAAGCAGTCTCCGGCGCGCGCATGCACGCGGCGTACTACCGTCCGGGCGGTGTCTACCGCGACCTGCCGGACCACATGCCGAAGTACAAGGAATCGCGCTGGCACAAGGGCAAGGCGCTGAAGCAGCTCAATGCTTCGCGTGAAGGCTCGCTGTTGGACTTCCTGGAAAACTTCACCAACGAATTCCCGGGTCGTGTCGACGAATACGAGACCCTGCTGACCGACAACCGTATCTGGAAGCAGCGTACCGTCGGCATCGGCGTCGTCACTCCGGAACTGGCCCACCAGTGGGGCATGACCGGTGTGATGCTGCGCGGCTCGGGCGTCGCCTGGGACCTGCGCAAGAAGCGTCCGTACGCCAAGTACGATGCCGTCGATTTCGACATCCCGCTGGGCAAGGAAGGCGACTGCTACGACCGCTACCTGGTCCGCGTTGCCGAGATGCGCGAGTCCAACCGCATCATCAAGCAGTGCGTGGCGTGGCTGAAGGCCAACCCCGGCCCGGTCATGGTCAAGAACTTCAAGGTCGCTCCGCCCAGGCGCGAGGACATGAAGGACGACATGGAAGCGCTGATCCACCACTTCAAGCTGTTCAGCGAAGGCTATTGCGTGCCGGCCGGCGAAACCTACGCGGCAGTGGAAGCGCCGAAGGGCGAGTTCGGCTGCTACCTGGTCTCCGATGGCGCCAACAAGCCGTTCCGCGTGCACCTGCGCGCACCGGGCTTCGCCCACCTGTCCTCGATCGATTCGATCGTGCGCGGCCACATGCTGGCCGACGTGGTGGCGATGATCGGTACCTACGACCTGGTGTTCGGCGAGGTTGACCGGTAATGCCGTCCGCCAAGCCAACGCCCGCTGCAGGCAGCCGGCGCAAGCCGGCGCCGCAGTTTCTGGAATTTCACGTTATGCATTTCGCTGAGGTCGGCCGATGAAGGCGACAGGTAATTTCGAGGCGGCGCGCGACGTCGACCCGATGGTGGTGCTGAGCGACAAGACCCGCGCTCACATCGATCACTGGCTGTCCAAGTTCCCGCCGGACCGCAAGCGCTCTGCCGTGCTGCAGGGCCTGCATGCGGCCCAGGAGCAGAACGAGGGTTGGCTGACCGACGAGCTGATCGCCGGCGTGGCCAAGTACCTTGATCTGCCGCCGGTGTGGGCCTACGAGGTCGCCAGCTTCTACTCGATGTTCGAGACCGAGAAGGTGGGCCGCAACAACGTGGCCATCTGCACCAACATCAGCTGCTGGCTCAATGGCGCCGAGGACATCGTCCGCCATTGCGAGAAGAAGCTGGGCATCAAGCACGGTGAATCGACCCCGGACGGCCGCGTCTACCTCAAGCGCGAGGAAGAGTGCCTGGCCGGCTGCGGCGGCGCGCCGATGATGGTCATCAACGGTCACTACCATGAGCGTCTGACCCTGGAAAAGGTCGACGAGCTGCTGGACGGGCTGGAGTAAGGGCATGGCACATCACCACGAATCCAAGGGTCCGGTCGGCCCCGCGCCGCTGCCGCACCAGGTGGTCTACACCACCCTGCATTACGACACCCCGTGGTCGTACGAAAGCTACCTGAAGACCGGTGGCTACGCCGCCCTGCGCAAGATCCTCGAAGAGAAGATCCCGCCGGAGCAGGTCATCGAGATGGTCAAGGCCTCGGGCCTGCGCGGCCGCGGTGGCGCCGGCTTCCCGACCGGCCTGAAGTGGTCCTTCATGCCCAAGGGCAACATGCAGAAGTACATCCTCTGCAACTCGGACGAATCCGAGCCGGGCACCTGCAAGGACCGCGACATCCTGCGCTACAACCCGCATTCGGTGGTGGAAGGCATGGCGATCGCCTGCTACGCCACCGGTTCGACCGTGGGTTACAACTACCTGCGCGGTGAGTTCCACCACGAGCCGTTCGAGCACTTTGAGCAGGCCCTGGCCGACGCCTATGCAAATGGCTGGCTGGGCAAGAACGTGATGGGCTCGGGCGTGGACATCGACATCTATGGTGCGCTGGGCGCCGGCGCGTACATCTGCGGCGAAGAAACCGCGCTGATGGAATCGCTGGAAGGCAAGAAGGGCCAGCCGCGCTACAAGCCGCCGTTCCCGGCGAACTTCGGCCTGTACGGCAAGCCGTCGACGATCAACAACACCGAAACCTACGGTTCGGTGCCGGCGATCATCCGCAACGGCCCGGAGTGGTTCAAGGGCCTGAGCCTGACCGCCAACGGCGGCCCGAAGTGCTTCTCGGTGTCCGGTTGCGTGCAGAACGGCGGCAACTTCGAAGTGCCGTTGGGCACCACCTTCGACGACCTGCTGGAAATGGCCGGTGGCCTGCGTCCGGGCCGCACCCTGAAGGGCGCGATTCCGGGTGGCGTGTCGATGCCGGTGCTGACCGCGGCCGAGCTGAAGGGCCTGCCGATGGACTACGACACCATCCGTGCACTGGGCTCGGGCCTGGGTTCGGGCGCCGTCGTGGTGCTCGATGACAGCGTCTGCTGCGTCAAGTTCGCCTGCCGCATCAGCCAGTTCTTCCACAAGGAATCCTGCGGCCAGTGCACCCCGTGCCGCGAAGGCACCGGCTGGATGCACCGCGTGCTGGAGCGCATCGTCGCCGGCAAGGCCACGATGGAAGACCTGCACCAGCTGAAGGCGGTGGCCGGCCAGATCGAAGGCCACACCATCTGTGCGTTCGGCGAAGCGGCTGCATGGCCCATCCAGGGCTTCCTGCGCCAGTTCTGGGACGAGTTCGAGTACTACATCGTCAACGGTCATTCGATGGTTGACGGCAAGAAGGTGGAGGCAGCCGCTGCATGAGCGCGCAACCCGTAAATCCGAGCGTCCCACCCGATCACGTCACCATCGAGATCGATGGCAAGTCGCTGGTCGTGCCCAAGGGCTCGATGATCATCCAGGCCGCCGACAAGGCCGGCATCTCCATTCCGCGCTTCTGCTACCACGAGAAGCTGCCGATCGCCGCCAACTGCCGCATGTGCCTGGTGGACGTGGAGAAGTCGCCGAAGCCGGCGCCGGCCTGCGCCACTCCGGTGATGGACGGCATGAAGGTCGCCACCCGTAGCGAGAAGGCACTGAAGTTCCAGCGCTCGGTGATGGAGTTCCTGCTCATCAACCACCCGCTGGACTGCCCGATCTGCGATCAGGGCGGCGAGTGCGAGCTGCAGGACGTGTCGCTGGGCTATGGCCGTTCGGTCAGCCGCTTCAACGAGCGCAAGCGCGTGGTGCCGGACGAGGACATGGGTCCGCTGGTCGCCACCGAGATGACCCGCTGCATCCAGTGCACGCGCTGTGTGCGCTTCACCGCCGACGTGGCTGGCACCTATGAACTGGGTGGCATGTACCGCGGCGAGAACCTGCAGATCGGTACCTACGACGGCAAGCCGTTGACCACCGAACTGTCCGGCAACGTCGTCGACGTCTGCCCGGTCGGTGCGCTGACCAACAAGGTGTTCCAGTTCCGCGCACGTCCGTGGGAACTGACCGCACGCGAGTCGCTGGGTTACCACGACGCGATGGGTTCGAACCTGTTCCTGCACGTGCGTCGCGGCGAAGTGCTGCGCACCGTGCCGCGCGACAACGAAGCCGTCAACGAATGCTGGCTGTCCGACCGTGACCGCTACTCTCACCAGGGCCTGTACAGTGAAGACCGTGCGGTCAAGCCGCTGCACAAGGTCAATGGCGAGTGGAAGGAAGTGAGCTGGGCCGAAGGCCTGGCCGCGGCCGCCGAGATCCTCAAGGCCAACCAGGGCGACAACCTGGGCGTGCTGGTGCATCCGGCGACCTCGAACGAGGAGGGCGCGCTGCTGGCCCGCCTGGCCAAGGGCCTGGGTTCGAGCAACATCGACCACCGCATCAACAACCGCGATTTCTCCGACGCCGCGACCGCCGAAGTGTTCGGCCTGCCGCTGGCCGAGATCGAAGGCGCCGACCGCATCGTCGTTCTGGGCAGCAACATCCGCCACGAACTGCCGCTGCTGCACGCCCGCCTGCGCAAGGCGCAGACCACTAATGGCGCCAAGATCCACGTCGTCAACCCGGTGGACTTCGACTTCGCCTTCAGCATCGCCGGCAAGCAGATCGTCGCGCCGTCGAAGTTCGCCGACGCGCTGGCCAACGCCGAGCTGCGTTCGGCAGTGCAGGGCGGCAACAACACCGTGCTGATCGTCGGTGGCATCGCCGAGAACCACCCGCAGGCTGCCGCGATCCGCGCCGCTGCGCGTGACTTCGCAGCCGCCACCGGTGCCAAGCTGTGCCGCATCCCGCAGGGCGCCAACGCCGTTGGCCTGACCCGCGCCGGCGTGCTGCCGGCCGGTAAGGACGTCGCCGCGATGCTGGCGCAGCCGCGCCAGGCCTACGTGGTGTACGGCCTGGAGCCGGGCCTGGACTTCGCCGATGCTCCGGCGGCGCGCAAGGCGCTGGTCGGTGCCAAGGTGGTGGCCTTCAGCCAGTTCGCCTGTGTCTCCACCCGCGACGTCGCCGATGTGATCCTGCCGATCGGCGCGCTGCCGGAAATCGACGCCACCCTGACCAACCTCGATGGTCGCGAGCAGTCGGCCCGTGCCGGCGGCAAGCTGCCGGGCGAGGCGCGTGAAGGCTGGCGCGTGTTGCGCGCACTGGGCGGCGACATGGCGCTGGCCGGTTTCGACTTCACCGACCTGGCCGGCCTGCGCGCCAGCCTGGCCCCGGTGTCGGTCAGCGTTGCCGCTTCGGCGCAGCCGGCCGTAGCCGGCGAGGGCCTGGAAGTGGCTTCGACCGCCGCGATCTACCGCACCGACGCGGTGGTCCGTCGCGCCCCGGCGCTGCAGTCGCATCCGCTCAACAACGCCCCGCGCATCGTGCTGAACGCTGAAGATGCCGCTCGCCTGCAGCTGCAGGAAGGGCAGATGGCCAAGGTCGGCACCGATGCCGGCAAGGCCACCCTGCCGGTGGTGGTCGACGCCCGCGTCGCTGCGGGCTCGGTCTGGATTGAATCGGGCCACGGCGCGACCGCGCCGCTGGGTGCCGCTCGCGTAACGGTGGTGGCTGCATGAACGAATTGCTGTTGAACGCGGTCGACCCGCTGCACCAGTGGCTGCTTGGCCTCGGTGACATCGGCGCGCTGATCTGGATCATCCTGAAGATCCTGGTGATCGCCGTTCCGGTGATCATCTCGGTGGCCTTCTACGTGGTCTGGGAACGCAAGCTGATCGGCTGGATGCATGTCCGCCACGGCCCGATGTACGTGGGCATGGGCATCTTCCAGGCCTTCGCCGACGTCTTCAAGCTGCTGTTCAAGGAAGTGGTGCAGCCGAGCAGCGCCAACAAGGCGATCTACCTGCTGGCCCCGCTGATCACCCTGGCCCCGGCCTTCGCGGCCTGGTCGGTGGTGCCCTTCGATTCGCAGATCGTGCTGTCCAACGCCAACGCCGGCCTGCTGTACCTGCTGGCGATGACCTCGCTGGGCATCTACGGCATCATCCTTGCCGGTTGGGCGTCCAACTCGAAGTACGCGTTCCTGGGTGCCATGCGCGCCTCGGCGCAGATGATCAGCTACGAAATCGCGATGGGCTTCGCCCTGGTCGGCGTGATGATCGCTTCGGGCAGCCTGAACCTGAGCAACATCGTGATGGCGCAGGCCGGCAGCTCCGGCTTCTTCGACTGGTTCCTGCTGCCGCTGTTCCCGCTGTTCGTCATCTACTGGGTGTCGGGCGTGGCGGAAACCAACCGCGCACCGTTCGACGTGGTGGAAGGCGAGTCGGAAATCGTCGCCGGCCACATGGTCGAGTACTCCGGCGGCGCGTTCGCGCTGTTCTTCCTGGCCGAATACGCGAACATGATCCTGATCAGCTTCCTGATCTCGATCTTCTTCCTCGGCGGCTGGCTGAGCCCGGTCCAGGGCTGGGTCAACTTCGGCGATGTCTCGCCGCTGGTCGACTGGATCTGGAAGGGCGGTGCACCGTGGCTGTTCGTCAAGGTGTTCTTCTTCGCCAGTGCCTACATCTGGTTCCGTGCCAGCTTCCCGCGCTTCCGCTATGACCAGATCATGCGCCTGGGCTGGAAGGTCTTCATCCCGCTGGCCATTCTGTGGATCGCGGTTACCGCCGTCATGGTGTTCTTCGGCGTGATTCAAAAGGGCGTCTAAAGTGATGAACAGGATTACCCATTACTTCAAGAGCCTGCTGCTGCTCGAACTGCTGGCGGGCCTCTGGCTGACGCTGAAGTACAGCTTCAAGCCGAAGTACACGATGATGTACCCGATGGAGAAGTTCCCGCAGTCGCCGCGCTTCCGTGGCCTGCACGCCCTGCGCCGTTATCCCAACGGTGAAGAGCGCTGCATCGCCTGCAAGCTGTGCGAAGCGGTGTGCCCGGCGCTGGCCATCACCATCGACTCGGCCAAGCGCGAAGACGGCACCCGCCGTACCACGCGCTACGACATCGACCTGTTCAAGTGCATCTTCTGCGGCTTCTGCGAAGAAAGCTGCCCGGTGGACTCGATCGTCGAAACCCACATCCTCGAGTACCACTTCGAGAATCGTGGCGAAAACATCGTTACCAAGCCGCAGCTGCTGGCGCTGGGCGACCGTCTCGAGTCCGAGATCGCCGAGCGTCGCGCCGCCGATGCCGCTTACCGCTGAGGTCGAGAGATGGATTGGGTAAATATCGCTTTCTGGGTGTTCGCCATCGCGGCAACGGTTTCGGCCGGTGCGGTGATCAGCGTGCGCAACCCGGTTCACGCCGTGCTCTGCCTGGTGCTGACCTTCTTCTCCATCGCCTGCGTGTGGCTGCTGGTGGGCGCCGAGTTCCTCGGTGTTGCCCTGGTGCTGGTCTACGTCGGCGCGGTGATGGTGCTGTTCCTGTTCGTGGTGATGATGCTGGACATCGACCCCACCAAGCTGCGTGAGGGCTGGGTGCGCTACCTGCCGGTCGGCCTGATCGTCGCGGTCGCGATGCTGGTGCAGATGCTGATCCTGATCGGCGTCAAGGCCCGCTCGGTCACCCCGTTCCCGGCCGACAACGCCGCCGCGGTCGCCGCCGACAGCTCCAACGTCACCTGGCTGGCGCGCACGCTGTTCACCGAGTACCTGCTGCCGTTCGAGTTCGCCGCCGTCATCCTGACCGTGGCCGTCGTCGCCGCCGTGATGCTGACCCTGCGCCGCCGTACCGGCGTGAAGAGCCAGAACCCGGGCGAGCAGACCATGGTCAAGGCCGGCCAGCGCCTGCGCATGGTCAAGATGGGCGCCGAAGCACCGGTCGTGCACAGCAACAGCAAGCCGGCCGCCGGCGAGGAGACCCAGCCGTGATTACCCTTGGCCACATGCTTGCGCTCGGCGCGGTGCTGTTCGCCATCAGCCTGGCCGGCATCTTCCTCAACCGGAAGAACGTCATCGTCCTGCTGATGTCGATCGAACTGATGCTGCTGTCGGTGAACATCAATTTCGTCGGCTTCTCGCGTCAGCTGGGCGATCCGTCCGGCCAGCTGTTCGTGTTCTTCATCCTGACCGTCGCCGCCGCGGAAGCCGCCATCGGCCTGGCGATCCTGGTGACCCTGTTCCGTACCCGCCGCACGATCAATGTCGGCGAAGTCGATTCGCTGAAGGGCTGATCCACAGATGGAAATCACTCTCTCCAAGAGTCTGTTGATCGCAGTGGTGCTTGCACCGCTGTTCGGCAGCATCATCGCCGGCCTGTTCGGTCGCCAGGTCAAGCGCTTCGGCGCGCAGACCATCACCATCCTCGGCGTCGCGGTTGCCTGCGGCCTGTCGATGTACACGCTCTACCAGCTGCTGTGGGGCGGTGCGCAGCCGTTCAACCAGAACATCTACACGTTCTTCGAAGTCGGCCAGTACTCCGCCCACGTCGGCTTCATGGTCGACAAGCTGACCGCGATGATGATGGTGGTGGTGACCTTCGTGTCGCTGCTGGTCCACATCTACACGATCGGCTACATGCAGGACGACCCGGGCTACCAGCGGTTCTTCAGCTACATTTCGCTGTTCACCTTCTCGATGCTCACCCTGGTGATGAGCAACAACTTCCTGCAGCTGTTCTTCGGCTGGGAAGCGGTGGGCCTGGTGTCGTACCTGCTGATCGGCTTCTGGTTCAAGCGCCCGACCGCGATCTTCGCCAACATGAAGGCGTTCCTGGTCAACCGCGTCGGTGACTTCGGCTTCCTGCTGGGCATCGCCGGCGTGCTGTGGGTGTTCGGCACCCTGGACTACTCGCAGGTGTTCTCGCAGGCCGGCATGCTGGCCGACCCGCGCGCCCAGCTGCAGATCTGGGACGGCACGATCCTGGGCATGCAGCTGCTGAACGAGCCGGTGATCTGGTCGATCGCCACCGTCATCTGCATCTGCCTGTTCATCGGCGCCATGGGCAAGTCGGCCCAGGTCCCGCTGCACGTGTGGCTGCCGGACTCGATGGAAGGCCCGACCCCGATCTCGGCACTGATCCACGCCGCGACGATGGTGACCGCCGGTATCTTCATGGTTACCCGCATGTCGCCGCTGTTCGAGCTGTCGCAGACCGCGCTGAACTTCATCCTCTTCATCGGCGCCACCACCGCGTTCTTCACCGGCCTGATCGGCATCGTGCAGAACGACATCAAGCGCGTCGTCGCGTACTCCACGCTGTCGCAGCTGGGCTACATGACCGTGGCGCTGGGCGTGTCGGCCTATTCGGCCGCCGTGTTCCACCTGATGACCCATGCGTTCTTCAAGGCCCTGCTGTTCCTGGGTGCCGGCTCGGTCATCATCGCGATGCACCACGAGCAGGACATGCGCAAGATGGGCGGCCTGCGCAAGTACATGCCGATCACCTTCGTCACCATGTGGATCGGTACCCTGGCCCTGGTCGGTACGCCGTTCTTCTCGGGCTTCTACTCGAAGGACACCATCATCGAGGCGGCCGAGATCCACGCGCACATGCAGAACAGCTGGGTGGCCACCTATGGCTACTGGGCGGTGCTGGGTGGCGTGCTGGTGACCAGCTTCTACAGCTTCCGCCTGCTGTTCATGACCTTCCACGGCAAGGAGCGTTTCCGCGACGCGCATGATGACCACGGCCACGGCCATGACGATCACCACGCCGCAGACGCACACCATGCCGATGCCCACCACGGCGATGCCCATGACGACCACGGCCATGGCCACGGTCCGCATGAGCCGCATGAAACCCCGTGGGTGGTGACCCTGCCGCTGATCCTGCTGGCCATCCCGTCCATCGCCATCGGTTTCTTCAGCATCGGTCCGATGCTGCATGGCACCGACTGGGCCGGCCACCACGCCCACGCGGCGATCCAGGGCCAGGTCAACACGTTCTTCACCGGTATCGTGAACTTCTACGATCCGGCCAAGAACACCGTTGCCTTCCTGGGTGAAGAGTTCCACGGGCCGGTGGCGTTCGCGCTGCACGGCATGATGCTGCCGCCGTTCTGGCTGACCCTGGCGGGCTTCCTGCTGGCTGCACTGTTCTACCTGTGGAAGCCGGACCTGTCGGGCAAGGCGCGCAAGACCTTCGCCCCGCTGGTGTCGGTGCTGGAAAACAAGTACGGCTTCGACAAGCTGTGGATCGATGGCTTTGCCGGCGGCAGCGTCAAGCTGGGCAAGGTCTCGCGCTGGATCGACAGCAACATCGTCGACGGCGTGGTCAATCTCTCGGCACGTGTTGTGGACGTCGCAGCCGGCGTGCTGCGTCGTACCCAATCCGGTTTCCTCTATCACTACGCCTTCGCGATGATCATCGGCCTGATTGCCCTGCTGGGCGTGCTGATGCATTACCTGCGTTGATGACCTGTACGGAATAAGAAGACGTGTCGAACTGGCCTCTACTCAGTGTCCTCATCTGGCTGCCGATCCTCGGTGGCGCCCTGATCCTTGCGATCCGTGATGCGCAGACCGCCCGCTGGGCGTCGCTGGGCGTCGCGGTGCTGACCTTCGTGGCGAGCCTCTCGCTGCTGAGCGGCTACAACGCGGGCATCGACGGTCTGCAGTTCGTCGAGACCCATGCCTGGATCCCGGCGTACAAGATCGGCTACAACCTGGGCGTGGACGGCATCGCCGTGGCGCTGATCCTGCTGACCACCCTGGTCAGCGTGCTTGCCCTGATCGGCGCCTGGAGCGCCATCGACAAGCGCGTCAACCAGTACGTGGCCGCCTTCCTGATCCTGGAAGGCGTCACCGTCGGTATCTTCTCGGCCACGGACGCGATGTTGTTCTACGTGTTCTTCGAGGCGATGCTGATCCCGATGTTCCTGATCATCGGTGTCTGGGGTGGCCCGCGCCGCATCTACGCCGCGCTGAAGTTCTTCCTGTACACCTTCCTCGGCTCGGTGCTGATGCTGGTGGCGCTGATCTACCTGTACCTGAAGGGCGGCAGCTTCCAGCTGGCCGACCTGTACGCGCTGCCGCTGTCGGCCAAGGAACAGACCTGGATCTTCTTCGCGTTCCTGATCGCCTTCGCGGTCAAGGTGCCGATGTTCCCGGTCCACACCTGGCTGCCGGATGCCCACGTGGAAGCGCCGACCGCCGGTTCGGTGATCCTGGCCGCCATCGCCCTGAAGATCGGTGGCTACGGCTTCCTGCGCTTCAACCTGCCGATCGTCCCGGACGCATCGCAGGAATGGGCCTGGCTGGTGATCGCGCTGTCGCTGATCGCGGTGATCTACGTCGGCCTGGTCGCCCTGGTGCAGGACGACATGAAGAAGCTGATCGCGTATTCGTCGATCGCGCACATGGGCTTCGTCACCCTCGGTACCTTCATCGCCCTGTGGCTGGTGCGTGAAGCCGGCAACGCCGATGCGGCCCGCCTGGGCCTGCAGGGCGCCATGGTGCAGATGATCTCGCACGGCTTCGTGTCCGGCGCGATGTTCTCCTGCGTCGGCGTGCTGTACGACCGCATGCACAGCCGCCGCATCGCCGACTACGGCGGCGTGGTCAACGTGATGCCGTGGTTTGCCACCTTCGCCATGCTGTTCTTCATGGCCAACGCGGGCCTGCCGGGTACCAGCGGCTTCGTCGGCGAGTTCATGGTCATCCTGTCGGCGTTCCAGCGTAATCCGTGGATCGCGCTGGGCGCGGCCACCACCCTGATCATCGGCGCCGCCTACACCCTGTGGCTGTACAAGCGCATCTTCTTCGGCGAAGTGGCCAACAGCCACGTTGCCGAACTGAAGGACATCAACGGCCGCGAATGGCTGGTGCTGGGCGTGTTCGCCATCGGCGTGCTGGCCCTGGGCATCTACCCCAAGCCGCTGACCGACCTGATGGAGCCCTCGATCGCGAAGCTGGCGATGCAGATCGCATCCAGCAAGCTGCTGTAATTCCAGGATTTGATGATGACCACCTCGCCGCTGCTGCCATTGACCGCCGCTGACCTGCCACCGCTCGCTCCCGAGCTGGTGCTGATCGGCAGCGCCTTCGCCCTGATGATCCTCGACCTGTTCGTCAGCAACCGGAACAAGATCGTCACCCACCTGTTCTCGCTCGCTGCGCTGGCCGTGGTGCTGTTCATGCTGGCCACCGGCGTGGGCGGGCAGGGGGAGGTCTTCCATGGCATGTTCGTGCGCGATACCGCCGCGGACGTGATGAAGACCGGGATCGTGCTGCTCAGCGGCCTGACCCTGGTCTATGGCTGGCGCTACCTGCGTGATCGCAACCTGTTCCAGGGCGAGATCCCGGTGCTGATCCTGTTCGGCACCGCCGGCATGATGATCCTGGTCTCGGCCGGCAGCCTGCTGATGGTCTACCTGGGCCTGGAACTGCTGGCGCTGTGCTCCTACGCGCTGGTGGCCAGCAACCGCGAGAACGGCCTGGCCTCGGAAGCGGCGATGAAGTACATCGTGCTCGGTTCGCTGGCCTCGGGCCTGCTGCTGTACGGCATGTCGCTGATCTACGGCGCCACCGGCAGCCTGCACCTGGACGTCATCCGCGATGCCATCCCGCATTCGGAAGAACGCGTGCTGCTGATCACCGGTGCGGTGTTCATGATCGCCGGCGTCGCCTTCAAGCTGGGTGCCGCGCCGTTCCACATGTGGCTGCCCGACGTGTACCAGGGTGCCCCGGCGCCGATCGCGCTGTTCATCAGCTCGGCGCCGAAGCTGGCCGCCTTCGGCATGGCCTACCGCCTGCTGGAAATGGGCGTGGGCCCGTTGTCGACCGAACTGCAGTTGCTGATCGCCGGCCTGGCTGCGGTGTCGCTGGTCATCGGCAACCTGATGGCCATTGCGCAGAGCAACCTCAAGCGCATGCTGGCGTTCTCCACCGTTTCGCACATCGGCTTCCTGCTGATGGGCATCGCCGGTGGTGGCGCGCAGGGCTATGCCGCCGCGCTGTTCTACGCACTGGCCTACGCCATCATGTCGACCGCCGCCTTCGGCGCGATCATCGCGCTGTCGCGTGCCGGCTTCGAAGCCGAGAACATCGAAGACTTCAAGGGCCTGAACGCCCGCAACCCGTGGATGGCCGGCCTGGTGCTGTGCATCATGGCGTCGCTGGCCGGCATCCCGCCGTTCCTGGGCTTCTGGACCAAGCTGGCCGTGCTCGGCGCGGCGGTCAACGGCGGCCTGCTGTGGCTGGCGATCCTGGGCGTGCTGTGCGCCGTGGTCGGCTGCTTCTACTACCTGCGCGTCATCAAGGTCATGTATTTCGATGAGCCGGTGGGCGAGGCCATGCCGCGCAGCAACGACCGCGTACTGGGCCTGGTGCTGGGCGTGAACGCACTGGCGCTGCTGGCGCTGGGCATTGCCTGGAACCCGATCATGGTCTGGTGCCAGCAGGCATTTGCGCATCTTGCATAAAAGTTGACACAAAGCTGCGCGATTCGTGTAATATGCGCAGCCTGAGTTGTCACTGCAGCGGTTCAGCCAGAACATCGTTGCGGTAGCCCTCCTCGAAAGAGCAGGGCAGCAGTTCAAACACTTCCGGTGCGGGGTGGAGCAGTCTGGCAGCTCGTCGGGCTCATAACCCGAAGGTCGCAGGTTCAAATCCTGCCCCCGCTACCAACATCGAATCGGCGCCAACCGGTTTGATGAATGAGGGAAAGCTTGCATTTTTCGCAGCAATGCCTCATGATTCCGCTTCTGATGCGGGGTGGAGCAGTCTGGCAGCTCGTCGGGCTCATAACCCGAAGGTCGCAGGTTCAAATCCTGCCCCCGCTACCAAGTAAAGAATGCGCCTTCGAAGTCCTGCTTCGAAGGCGTTTTTCTTTGGGGCCTGCGGCGTTTCCGCGCGATCGGGGTCAGATCCCTTTTCCTGCGGAAAAGGGATCTGACCCCGGGCTCACACCTTGCACCAGTGCGGTGCAGCCGCTATCATCAGCGGCCTAGCAGTACCCCTGAAGGCGGCCTCCCAGCGGGAGTCCGGATCCGGAAGGAGGGCCGCAACCGGCAGGCACTGCAGGTTGCAACCGGAATCCAGTCACCGGAGTCTTTCCGGAAAAGGGGCCCAGCGGGCCCTTTGTCGTTTCCGGGGCGTCATGTTTCCACGCTGGCCAAGGCCGGCACCCAACCATAGAGATCAAGGCAGGCTGTGAGCGACAAGGCAACCGACATCGCGAATCTGCTCGCCCCGACCGTTGTGTCGCTGGGCCTGGAGCTGCTGGGCGTTGAGTATCTGCCGGCCCCCGGCGGTGCGACCCTGCGCCTTTACATCGACGTGCCGCTGGCTGAACAGCCCGAGCGCATCATCAATGTCGACGACTGCGAGCGCGTCAGCCGCGAAGTGTCGGCGCAGATGGACGTCGAAGACCCGATCAGCGGCAACTACACGCTGGAAGTGTCTTCGCCGGGCGTGGACCGTCCGCTGTTCAACCTGGAGCAGTTCGGCCGTCACCTTGGCGAAATGGCCAAGGTCACCCTGAAGCTGCCGCAGGACAACCGTCGTCGCCTGCAGGGTCGTATCGAAGCAACCGACGAGGCCGCGGACACCATCACCTTCGTTGTCGACAAGACCGAAGTGGTCGTGTCGGCCGACAACATCGACAAGGCACGGATCATGCCCGACTGGGTGGCGCTGGGGCTGGCCCCGAGCAAGCCGACCGGTCCGGCACCGAAGCGTCCGAAGCCGAACAAGAATTCTTCTTCCAACGAGCCGGCGGCAAAGAAGCCGCGCGCGGAGTGAGCCAATGAGCAAGGAACTGTTGCTGGTAGTGGACGCAGTCGCCAACGAGAAGGGCGTGCCGCGTGAAGTGATCTTCGATGCCATCGAGGCCGCCCTGGCCTCGGCGGCGAAGAAGCGCTATCCCGACGAGGAAGTGCTGACCCGCGTGGTCATCGACCACAAGGATGGCAGCTACGAAACCTACCGCCGCTGGGAAGTGGTGGCCGATGACGTGGTGATGGAATCGCCGGACCGCCAGATCCGCCTGATGGATGCCGTCGATGAAGCCGAAGGCGTGGACGTCGGCGACTATATCGAAGAGCAGATCGAGAACCCGGACTTCGGCCGCATCGCCGCCCAGGCCGCCAAGCAGGTCATCGTCCAGCGCGTGCGCGAAGCCGAGCGCCAGCAGGTCGTGGATGCATGGAAGGATCGCGTCGGCGAACTGATCACCGGTGTGGTCAAGCGCGCCGAGCGCGGCAACATCTATGTCGACCTCGGTGGCAACGCCGAAGGCTTCATTCCGAAGGACAAGGGCATTCCGCGCGACGTGCTGCGCGCTGGTGACCGCGTGCGCGGCTACCTGGCCGAAGTGCGCTCGGAGCCGCGTGGCCCGCAGCTGTTCATCAGCCGCGCCGCCCCGGAATTCATGATCGAGCTGTTCAAGCTGGAAGTGCCGGAAGTCGGCCAGGGCCTGGTGGAAATCAAGGCCTGTGCCCGCGATCCGGGCGACCGCGCCAAGATCGCCGTGCTCGCCCACGACCAGCGCACCGATCCGATCGGCGCCTGCATCGGCATGCGCGGTTCGCGCGTGCAGGCCGTGTCCAACGAGCTCAATGGCGAGCGCGTGGACATCGTGCTGTGGAACGACAACCCGGCCAACTTCGTCATCAACGCGATGGCGCCGGCCGAAGTGCAGTCGATCATCGTCGATGAAGACAAGCACTCGATGGACCTGGCCGTGGCTGAAGACCGCCTGGCCCAGGCGATCGGCAAGGGCGGCCAGAACGTGCGCCTGGCCAGCCGCCTGACGGGCTGGCAGCTCAACGTGATGACCCAGGACCAGGTCACCGCCAAGTCGGAGGCCGAGCAGGCTTCGGCCCGCCAGCTGTTCATGGACAAGCTGGAAGTGGACGAAGAGATCGCCGGCATCCTGGT
This sequence comes from Stenotrophomonas sp. GD04024, assembly GCF_029837545.1. Taxonomy (NCBI): domain Bacteria; kingdom Pseudomonadati; phylum Pseudomonadota; class Gammaproteobacteria; order Lysobacterales; family Lysobacteraceae; genus Stenotrophomonas; species Stenotrophomonas sp. GD04024. The sequence continues at coordinate 83,921 of NZ_JAOEDV010000015.1, forward strand.
CAGCGAAGGCTTCGGCACCGTCGAGGAAATCGCTTATGTCCCGGTCGGCGAACTGCTGGCCGTGGAAGGTTTCGACGAGGACATCGTCGAAGAGCTGCGCGCTCGTGCCCGCGATGCGCTGCTCAATGAGGCCCTGGCAGTCGAGGAAGGCCTTGAAGACGGCCAGCCGGCGCAGGACCTGCTGTCCCTGAAGGGCATGGACGAAGCCACCGCGTATGCGCTGGCCGGCCACGGCGTGCGTACCAGCGAGGACCTGTCCGACCTGGCCGCCGACGAGGTCATGGACTTCGGCATCGAAGGACTGGATCAGGCGCGCGCCGCTGCGCTGATCCTGGCCGCCCGTGCCGAAGAGATCGCCCGACTGGAACGCGGCGAATGAGCCGGCAATGAACAGGGCCCTGAGCCGCTCAGGGCGTAGAATCCGCGCCACCTCCAGATGCGGGGGGGCGCCCACAAGATCATAGGATCCGAATGTCGCAGCAAACCACCATCCGCAAGCTTGCCGAACTGGTCAACACGCCGGTCGAAAAACTGCTGGAACAGCTGGCCGGTGCCGGCATGAAGTTCAGCGGTCCCGACCAGGTCGTGACCAGCTCCGAGAAGGTGAAGCTCCTGGGCTTCCTTCGTCGTTCGCACGGCAAGCCCGAGCAGGCCCCGGAAGAGACCGATCAGTCTGCAAAGAAGATCACGCTCAACCGCCGGAAGCAGCAGGAAGTGACGGTCAGTTCCGGTCGCAGCAAGACGACCGTGAATGTCGAGGTGCGCCAGAAGCGTACCTACGTCAAGGATGGTGCTCGCGCCATGACGCCGGACGAAGAGCGCGCCGACATCCTGCGCAAGCTGGAAGAGTCGCGTGCGCGCAACCTTGCCGAACAGCAGGCCCTGGCCGAGAAGGATCGTCTGCGCGACGAAGCCATCGTCCGTGCCCGTGAGGAAGAGGTTGCCGCCAAGGAGCGCGCCGAGGCCGAAAAGAAGGCTGCCGAAGAAGCTGCGGCCGCCGCCAAGGCTGCCGAGGCGCTGGCGGCCAGCAAGCCCAAGCGTGCTCCCATCGATGAAACCGCGCCGCGCCCGCCGCGTGCCCCGGCCGCCGCCCCGGCTGCGCCGCGTGGCGCACCGCCGCCGCCGCGCAACGACGACCGCAACAACCGCAGCGCGCCGCGCAACGAGCGTGGCCCGGGCGATCGCTTCGCCGGCCAGATGCATCTGTCGGCCGCCGATCGCGCGCGTCGTGGCAACAGCAACAACAGCAACACCCGGGGTCGTCCGGGCGGCCGCAACCAGTCCGGTGGCCGTCGCGACATGTCGCGCGGTGGCAACAATGCCGGCCCGCACGCCTTCGAGCGTCCGACTGCACCGGTGGTGCGTGAAGTGGCGATCGGCGACACGATCACCGTGGCCGACCTGGCGCAGAAGCTTGCGTTGAAGGGCGGCGAAGTGGTCAAGGCGCTGTTCAAGATGGGCGTGATGGCCACCATCACCCAGTCCATCGACCACGACACCGCCGCACTGGTGACCGAGGAACTCGGCCACAAGGCGATCCGTGCCAACGACAACGACGCCGAAGACGCACTGCTGGCCTCGACCGGTGAAAACCAGGGCGAAGCCACCCAGCGTCCGCCGGTGGTCACCATCATGGGCCACGTCGACCACGGCAAGACCTCGCTGCTGGATTACATCCGCCGCACCAAGGTCGCCACCGGCGAAGCCGGCGGCATCACCCAGCACATCGGTGCCTACCACGTGGATACGCCGAAGGGCGTGATCAGCTTCCTGGATACCCCGGGCCATGCTGCCTTCACCTCGATGCGTGCCCGTGGCGCCAAGCTGACCGACATCGTGGTGCTGGTCGTGGCCGCCGATGACGGCGTCATGCCGCAGACCAAGGAAGCGATCCAGCACGCCCGTTCGGCGGGTGTGCCGCTGATCGTGGCGATCAACAAGATCGACAAGTCCGACGCCGATCCGATGCGGGTCAAGAACGAACTGCTGTCCGAGCAGGTCGTGGCCGAAGACTTTGGTGGTGACACCCAGATGGTGGAGATCTCGGCCAAGACCGGCCTGGGCATCGACGACCTGCTGGACGCCATCTCGATCCAGGCCGAACTGCTTGAACTGAAGGCCGTCGACGAAGGCCGCGCCTCGGGCGTGGTGATCGAATCGTCGCTGGACAAGGGCCGTGGCCCGGTCGCTACCGTGCTGGTGCAGCAGGGCCGCCTGAAGAAGGGCGACTACCTGGTGTGCGGCATCCAGTACGGCCGCGTGCGTGCGCTGTTCGACGAAACCGGCAAGCAGCCGGAGTTCGCCGGCCCGTCCATCCCGGTGCAGGTCCTGGGCCTGTCCGGCGTGCCGGAAGCCGGTGATGACTTCGTGGTGGTCGAGGACGAGCGCCTGGCCAAGGACGTTGCCCAGCAGCGTGAGACCAAGCGCCGTGAATCGCGCCTGGTCGCTACCGCCGGCAGCCGCATGGAAGACATCATGGCGACCCTGGGCAAGGGCGAGGGCCAGCAGGTCCTCAACCTGGTCATCAAGGCCGACGTGCAGGGTTCGGTGCAGGCGCTGAGCCAGGCACTGGTCGCGCTGTCCAACGAAGACATCCGCATCAACGTGATCCACTCCGGCGTGGGCGGCATCACCGAGTCGGACGCCAACTCGGCCGCCGCTTCGAAGGCCACCGTCATCGGCTTCAACGTGCGTGCGGATGCTTCGGCCCGTCGCATCATCGAATCCAACGGCGTGGACCTGCGTTACTTCTCGATCATCTATGACGTGATCGATCAGGTGAAGCAGGTGGCTTCCGGCCTGCTGGGCGTGGAGATCCGCGAAGAGATCATCGGTATCGCCGAGGTCCGCGATGTCTTCCGCAGCTCCAAGCTGGGCGCCGTTGCCGGCTCGATGGTCATCGAGGGCGTGGTCAAGCGCAACAAGCCGATCCGCGTGCTGCGCGACAGCGTGGTGATCTTCGAGGGCGAGCTGGAATCGCTGCGCCGCTTCAAGGAGAACGTCGAGGAAGTCCGCAACGGTACCGAATGCGGTATCGCGGTGAAGGCCTACAACGACGTCAAGCCGGGTGACCAGATCGA
>NZ_JAOEDV010000150.1:0-2987 GCF_029837545.1 Stenotrophomonas sp. GD04024
CGCGTTGCTGCAGTGCCCAGACGATACCGCCGCCGATCAGGGTCAGCACGGCCGCGAAGGCGCACACCCCCCGCCAGTCCCAGGCCGCGTAGGCCAGGCCGCCCACCCCACCCAGCACGCTCGAGCCAAGGTAGTAGGCAAACAGGTACAGCGCCGAGGCTTCGGCGCGCATCGTGCCGGCGCGGCTGCCAACCCAGCTGCTGGCCACCGAGTGGCCACCGAAGAAGCCGAACGTGACCAGTGCGATGCCCAGCGCCATCGTGCTCAGCCACGGCATCGCCAGCAGTGCGATGCCGGCGCCGATCAGTGCGAACGAGATCGACAGGATGCGGCCGCGCCCGTAGCGCGTGGCCTGCTGGCCCATCCATGCCGAACTGAAGGTGCCGACCAGATACACACTGAAGATCAGCCCGACCACGGTCTGGCTGAGGTGGTACGGCGGTGCCAGCAGGTGGTAGCCCAGGTAGTTGTAGAGGGTGACGAACACACCCATCAGCACGAACGAGGTGGCGAACAGCCACGGCAGGCCGGGGTCGGCGAACAGCGCGCGCCAGCGCGACGGCAACTGGCGCAGGCCGCCGCGACGGGCCTGGAAATGCCTCGACGGCGGCAGCTGCAGCCACAGCAGCACGGTGCTGGCGATGGCAATGATCGAGACCACGCCGATGCCCCAGCGCCAGCCCCAGTGGTCGGCGATGATGCCGGCCAGCAGGCGCCCGCTCATGCCACCGATGGCGTTGCCGCCGATGTACAGGCCCATCGCCAGGCCCAGCGCGCGGCTGTCCATTTCCTCCACCAGGTAGGTCATCGCCACCGCCGGTACGCCGCTCAGCGCCAGGCCGAGCAGGGTGCGCAGCACCAGCAGCGTGGTCCAGTCGTCCACCAGTGCGGTGCACAGCGACAGGATGGCCGACGCGAGCAGCGCGGCGATCATCAGCGGGCGGCGGCCGATCGCATCGGACAGCAGCCCGGCCAGCAGCATCGCCACCGCCAGCGTGCCGGTGGTCAGTGACAGCGACATCGCGCTGCCGGCAGCGGAGACGCCGAAATGACGGCTGAACTCGGGCAGTAGCGGCTGAACCGTGTACAGCAGGCCGAAGGTGGAGAAACCGGCCAGGAACAGCGCCAGCGCGGTACGCCGGAAGGCCGGCGTGCCCTGCTGGATGCGGGTCTCGGCAGCAGGGTCGACAGTGTGGGGGCGGCGTTCGACGGCCGCCGCGGTTTCGCCAGTCATGGGATCGATGGGCCGGTGGGGACGGCCGGGCGTGGGAGGGAACGGGCCCCAGACTAGGCCCGTTGATCCAGTCGATCCATAACCTGATGAGTCAGGATTGATATGCAGGAAGTATCAATTCAGCTTACAGGCGCTGCCACTCGAAACCCTCGCCACGGCGGTAGTACACCGCCACGGCGCGTCCGTAGACCTTGTCGGCATCGACGAAACCGAAGAAGCGACCATCAAAGCTGTTGCCGCGGTGGTCACCCAGCACCAGCACCTTGCCGGCCGGCACCACCAGATCGGCGATGTCCGGGCCGCCGCCCATGTCCAGATCGAGGCGGGCGCGGCGCGGGCCGAAGGCTTCCACGTCCTGCAGGTCGGCGATCTGCAGCGGCTGGCCGTTGATGCTCAGATGGCCCTCATGCAGCTGCACGTGGTCGCCGGCCACTGCCACCACGCGCTTGATGAGGCGGGTGCCATCGGCCGGCGAGTCGAACACCGCCACTTCACCACGCTGCGGGCTGCCGGTCGCCATCAGTTCCTGGCCAGTGAACGGCAGTCGCAGGCCATAGGCGCGCATGTCCACCACCACCCGGTCGCCGGGCTGCAGGGTCGGCTGCATCGAGCCACTGGGAACCACGTAGTGGTTGGCCAGGGTGTCGCGGGCGGCGGCCAGCAGGCCGAGCATCACCAGCAGCGGCAATGCTTCCTTCTTCAGCCAGGTAAGCGCACGTTCGGAAAAGGGAGGGCGGGCAACAGCATCCATGGCAGGCTCCGGGTGGTCGGTAGCGGTATCAGACCACACGCAGGCGTCGCAGGTTCCCGGCAGCGCGGGACATGGGTTACGCAGGTTTTACGCCCCGGCCCGGCGGCGGGCATCGCACCTTTACGGCCAGCGCGCGCATCGTGTGCCCACCGCGCCACAGGGCGCATTCCGCAAGGTGTTGTATGACCCTCCTGGTGATCCGCCACGCATCTCCGTCGGCGCCGCGCCCGCAGCTGCCGGCGCAGTTGAGCGGCCATCGCGTGCTGTGCAGCAACTGCGCCAGCCTGTCCGAAGTGCGCCAGTGCCTGTGCCAGCCGCAGGCGCGCTCGGCTGACTGGGTGCTGCTGGATGTCGGCACCGCCGACGAGGCGCAGTGGCAGGCCGAAGGTGGCGCGCTGCAGGCGGCGCTGGAACGGCTGCCGGCGCAGTACATCGAGCTGCAGGCCCGCAGCGAGCCGGGGCTGGATGCACGCCTGCGCCTGCAGCACGGTCCGGCCGCAGTGGTGGTCGACCAGCGCAGCCAGCAGGCCGGTTACCCGTTGTCGCTGGCCATCGTTGGCCGCCGCCTGGCGCAGGAGGGCTGAGCCATGTCGATCTTCATCATCCGTGGCCCGGAAGCGGCCGGTGCGCTGATCCGTACCGCGATGCCGCTGCCGGCGCCGGTCCTGAAGTCGCTGGTGCATCGCGCCATCGACGCCGGCACCAGCGTGGCGATCCGCGCCTGTGGTTCGGAGCAGGAACTGCTGGACGCGCTGCGCGTGGCCGACCACAGCCGTGGCGAGGTGACCCTGCTCGATCCGGGTGCGTGTGCCAACAGCCTGCGCCTGCAGCGGCTGCTGCCGTACCTGCACAATGCCTACGTGGAAGTGCATGACGACGGTGCGGTGGCCGAACCGTGCCTGCCGGCCGGGGTTGGCCAACGCCTGGGCATCGCTGCGGGGTATGGTGCGCAGAGCTATGTGCTGGCGCTGGACATCGCGCTGGATCACCTGGGGTTGGCCG
>NZ_JAOEDV010000151.1:0-2962 GCF_029837545.1 Stenotrophomonas sp. GD04024
AAATGCTGCTTTGGGTTTGGGTTTGGCTTTGGCCGTTGCCGTTGCCGTTGCCTGTAGCAGGTGCAGGGCCGCAGGCCCTGCCGACCCCTCACTCCGCTACGTGCTCGACCTGTCGTGGCTCCGGCTTGGTGTCCGGCAACTGCCAGAAGATCATCGTCGACGTCAGCGTGATCGCGCCCACGCACAGGAACGTGGCATGCAGCGCAGCGGTGGCACTGTTGCTGTCCAGGTGGGTACCGAACGCAGCCAGCAGGCTGCCCGCCGCGGCAGCACCGAAGCCGGCCGCGAGCATCATCACCATCGACAGCAGGCTGTTGCCGGAACTGGCGAACTCGCGGTCGAGATCGCGCAGGGTCACGGTGTTCATCACGGTGAACTGCAGCGAATTGACCGCACCGAAGAACGCCAGCTGCAGCAGGCGCCACGCCAGGTGCTGGCCCGGTGTCATCAGGATGAAGCTGGCCATCGCCAGCCCCACCAGCACGGTGTTGACCATCAACACGCGGCGGTAGCCGTAGCGCTCGACCAGCTTCACCGCCAGCTTCTTCGACACCATGCCGGCCGCAGCGACGGGCACCATCATCAGGCCGGCGTTCATCGGGCCCAGGCCCAGGCCGACCTGCAGCAGCAGCGGGATCAGCATCGGCATGGCACTGCTGCCGATGCGCGAGAACAGGTTGCCAAGGATGCCGATGCGGTAGCTGGGCACGCGGAACAGTGCCAGCGAGAACAGCGGCGCGGTGGAGTTGGCCGCGTGCAGCCAGTAGCCCACCAGCGCTGCCAGGCCGGCAACGGTCATCAGCATCACCAGCGCGTGCGGCGTGCCGAGGCCGGAGATGCCGTCCAGCGCCAGCGACAACACCACCATCGCGAAGGCCAGCATGACGTAGCCGCGCAGGTCGAAGCGGGTGCGATGGCTGGCGTAGTGGTCGGGCATGATCTTCATCGCGGCGATGAAACCGATCACGCCGATCGGCAGGTTGATCAGGAACACCCAGTGCCAGGATGCGATCTCGACCAGCCAGCCGCCCAGGGTCGGGCCGATCAAAGGACCGACCAGGGCCGGAATGGCGATGAAGCTCATTGCGCGCAGGAAATCCTCGCGCGACACCGAACGCATCACCGCCAGGCGACCGACCGGCAGCAGCATCGCGCCGCCGATGCCCTGCAGCACGCGCGCACCGACCAGCTGGTGCAGGTGCTGGGCCAGCGCGCAGGCCAGCGAGCCGAGAGTGAACAGGATGATCGCCACCAGGAAGGTGCGCCGCGTGCCATAGCGGTCGGCGATCCATCCGGAGGCGGGGATGAAGGTGGCGACCGCCAGCGCGTAGCTGAACACCACCGACTGCATCTGCAGCGGGCTTTCGCCCAGGCTGGCCGCCATCGCCGGCAAGGCCGTGTTGACGATGGTCGAATCCAGCATCTGCATGAAGATCGCCAGCGACACCAGCCACAGCAGGGGGCGGTGGCGGGCGTAGTTCGATGGCGATGTGGACATGGCGTGCGGCCGGTGCAGCGTGGGGGATGCCATGATCGCGCAATGCGGGTCACGGCGCGATCAACATCGCGCCGTGGTTGCCTGCGCAATGCTCAGCGCTGGCTGTGCGCGTGCACCGCGTCGACCAGTACCTGCACGTGTGTCGGGTCCATGTCCGGTGACATGCCGTGGCCGAGGTTGAACACATGGCCCTCGCGCGAACCGCCATTGCCGGCGGCGTAGGTGTCGAGCACGCGCGCGGCGGCCGCGGCGATGGCATCAGGCGAGGCGTACAGCGTGGTCGGGTCGAGGTTGCCCTGCAGGGCGACGCGGCCGCCGGTGCGGCGCAGGGCCTCGTCCAGGTCCAGCGTCCAGTCCAGGCCGAGCGCATCGGCGCCGGTCTGCGACAGCGCTTCCAGGTGCAGGCCGGTGCCCTTGCCGAACAGGATCAGCGGCGTACGCTCGCTGCCTGCGCCACGGTCCAGGCCCTGGGCAATCCGCTGCAGGTAGCGCAGCGAGAACTCGCGGTACATCGCCGGCGACAGCACGCCGCCCCAGGTGTCGAACACCTGCAGCGCCTGCGCACCGGCGGCGCGCTGCGCGCCGAGGTAGGCGATCACCGCCTCGGTGGTCACTTCCAGCAGGCGGTGCAGGGCCTGCGGGTGGTTCAGCGCCATGGCCTTGATGCGCGAGAAGTCCTTGCTGCCGCCGCCTTCCACCATGTAGCAGGCCAGCGTCCACGGGCTGCCGGAGAAGCCGATCAGCGGCACCTGGCCGTCCAGCTCGCGGCGGATCAGCCGCACCGCGTCCATCACATAGCCCAGGTCCTGTTCCATGTCCGGCACTGCCAGCCTGGCGATGGCGGCTTCATCGCGCACCGGATGGCGGAATTTCGGGCCTTCGCCTTCGACGAAGTACAGCTCCAGGCCCATCGCATCGGGAATGGTGAGGATGTCCGAGAACAGGATGGCCGCGTCCAGCGGGAAGCGGCGCAGCGGCTGCAGGGTGACTTCGCAGGCGATCTCCGGGGTCTTGGCCATGGCCAGGAAGCTGCCGGCCTTGGCCCGGGTCGCACGGTATTCCGGCAGGTAGCGGCCGGCCTGGCGCATCAACCAGACGGGGGTGCAGTCCACCGGTTCGCGGCGCAGGGCGCGCAGCAGGCGATCGTTGCGGAGAGGGCTGGTCACGATGGGCATTCCTTGGGCGAAAGTTGGCAGCGGCGTCAGTCGCCGTGCGAAAGGATCTGGAAGCCGCGATGCAGTTCGGCATCACGGGCCTTCTCGAAGGCATGGCGCGCTTCATCAGCCTGCAGGAACAGCTCGCGCCGAAGCTGCGAGCGGCCACCGACGCGACCGCTCTCGCGCAGCAGTTCCCAACCGCCGAACAGGTCCGGCTGCAGGCTCAGGCGCAGGAAGCGCGGTGCCTGCGCACCGGCATCGGGATGTTGCAGGTAGACGTGCATGGCGCTGATTGTAGCGGGGCACG
>NZ_JAOEDV010000152.1:0-2468 GCF_029837545.1 Stenotrophomonas sp. GD04024
TGTTGGCGCGCATCCAGAACTGACCCACTTTCGGCGGTGATGCGCGGGTAAAACTGACCCACCTGAAGCCCACATCCTGAGCATCTTTTGCTCGGGGGATTTCAGGAGTGATCACCATGGTCATGTTGGCCAAGATCCGGCGGATGCATTTCCGCGATGGCCTGCCGCTGCGCGAGATCGCCAAGCGCACGGGCCTATCCCGCAATACCATCCGGCGATGGCTGCGCAGCGGCCAGTCCGAGCCGGTCTATCCCAGGCGAGCCTCGCCCTCCCGGCTCGATCCCTACCGGTCCCAGTTGGAGACGTGGCTGCGTGCCGACAGCCATCGTCCCCGGCGGGAACAACGCACCGCCAAGGTGCTGTTCTCGCAGTTGCAGGCGATCGGCTATCCGGGCACCTACACCCGGGTGACGGCCTTCATCCGCCAGTGGAAGGCGGCCGGCGGCGCCAGCCGCCGCCCGGCCTTCGTGCCGTTGCACTTTCCTCCGGGTGAAGCCTTCCAGTTCGACTGGAGCCGCGAGTACGCCTTCGTCGGCAGCCACGCCAAGATGCCGCTGGATCTCGCCCACGTGAAGCTGGCCTGCAGCCGCGCCTTCTGGTTGGTGGCCTATCCCACCCAGAGCCACGAGATGCTGTTCGATGCTCATACCCAGGCGTTTACCGCCTTCGGTGGCGTGCCGCGCCGCGGCATCTACGACAACATGAAGACGGCGGTGGACGGGATCGGCCAGCACCGGGAACGGCGGGTCAACGCCCGCTTCCACGCCATGACCAGCCACTACCTGTTCGCCGCGGAGTTCTGCAACCGCGCCGCGGGTTGGGAGAAGGGGCGGGTCGAGAAGAACGTGCAGGACCGGCGCCGACAGATCTGGATCGAGGCCGGGGCCCGCCACTGGCCAGATCTGGACACCCTCAATGCCTGGCTCGCCAGCGAGTGCCGCGCCGCTTGGCCGATGCAGGCGCATCCGGATGCCTCCGACATCACCGTGGCCGAAGCTCTGGAGGACGAACAGCCCCACCTGATGCCGATGCCCGCGCCCTTCGACGGCTACATCGAGCGGCCGGTGCGGGTCAGTTCGACCGCGCTGGTCAGCTTCCAGCGCAACCGCTACAGCGTGCCGTGCGAACACGCCCACGCCGTCGCCAGCCTGCGCGTGTATCCCTTCGAACTGGCCGTGGTGGTCGGCGAGGCCGAGGTCGCCCGCCACCGGCGCAGCTTCGAGCGTGATCGGGTCCACTACGACTGGCAGCACTACATCGCCCTGGTCCAGCGCAAGCCGGGGGCACTGCGTGACGGCGCGCCGTTCCTGTCCATGCCCGATCCGCTGCGCAAGCTGCAGCAGGTGTTGCTGCGCCAGCCTCACGGCGACCGCGCCATGGCCCAGGTGCTGGCCGCCGTACCCGTGCACGGGCTCGAAGCGGTACTGGTGGCGGTGGAACTGGCACTCGAGTCCGGCCTGGTGCGCGCCGACCACGTGCTCAACGTGCTGGGGCGATTGCAGCATCCGGACCGCACGATCGAGACGGTCGCCTCGCGAGTGACGCTGCGTCATCCGCCGGTGTCCGATCCGGCCCGCTACGACGCCCTGCGGGAGGCAGATCATGTCGACGCCTGACCTGCCGCTGCGCATGCAGCAGCTCAAGCTGCACGGCATGGCCAGCCAGTGGCCCGAACTGCTGGCCAAGATGCGCCTGCACACCATGGAGCCCGAACACTGGATGGCCGAACTGCTGCAGGCCGAGTCCGCCGAACGGCAGGTTCGTGCCCAGGCCAACCAGATGAAGGCCGCACGTTTCCCCGTCCATCGTGACCTGCTCGGGTTCGACTTCGCGGCCAGTCCCGTTGATCGCGCACTGGTCGAACGACTCCACCAGGGTGACTTCATCCACACCCCCGAGAACGTCGTCCTTGTCGGTGGACCGGGCACCGGCAAGACCCACCTGGCCACCGCCATCGGCATCCAGGCCGTGCGCCAGCATCGCCTGCGCGTGCGCTTCTTCTCCACCATCGAACTGGTCAATGCGCTGGAGAAGGAACAGGCCCAGGGCAAGGCCGGGCAGATCGCCCTGCGCCTGACCTATGCCGACCTGGTCATCCTCGATGAACTGGGCTACCTGCCGTTCACCCCCTCAGGCGGCGCGCTGCTGTTCCACCTGATCAGCAAGCTCTACGAGCGCACCAGCCTCGCCATCACCACCAACTTGGCCTTCTCCGAATGGGGTCAGGTGTTCGGCGACGCCAAGATGACCACCGCGCTGCTGGATCGCATCACCCACCACTGCCACATCCTGGAGACCGGCAACGACTCCTGGCGGCTGCGCAACAGCACCGCCGCCAACAAGACCAAAGCCAGAATCAGGGCAAAGGAGGCCACCACCCAGACCACCAACTGATACCCTCAGCCCCGTACACCGGGTGGGTCAAAGTTCAACGCGCAGCCTGGGTCAGTTTTAAGTGCGCGCCAACA
>NZ_JAOEDV010000154.1:0-1117 GCF_029837545.1 Stenotrophomonas sp. GD04024
CTGGTGCTCGCGGTTGGGGGTCACCGCGGCGTTGGCGATGCCGACCACGCGCGCGGTCTGCGGGCCGTGCAGGGTGGGGCGGTCCTGCGGCAGGGCGCGCAGCGGCACGCCACTGCCGGTGGCGATGAAGCTGTTGCGGTAGGCACCGCGTTCCAGTGCCGGGCTGCCCAGCAGGTCGGCGATGCCCTGGTCCAGGTTGTTCAGGGCCACGTGCTGCACCGCCAGCAGCTGGAAGGCCTGGCCTTCGTGCTGCGGATGCTGGGCCAGGCTGAAGGTGCTGCCGGCGGCCAGCTGGCGCTCGCTGCCGCTGCCGCTGTAGAGCACCTGGCCGACGCGCAGCGCATCCAGCCGCGCCTGCGCCTCGGCGTCGGCCCAACCGGGCTGGGCGAAGCGGCCGGCGCGCGGCTGCACGTAGACCTCCAGCGCGGGCAGGGTGCCGGCATCGGCGCTGGACTGCGCGGCCACGGCGTTGACCTGCTCGCTGTGCCAGCTGGCCACGGTGCTGGCGTTGGGCACCAGCTGCTGGCGCTCGGCGAAGGCGGTGATGCCGTCGCTGGCCTCGGCCATGTCGGCACGGTGGAAGCGCAACGTGCCGCGGTCAGGCAGCTCGGCCCCGGGCTCGAACACTACCAGCGTGTGCGCGGCCTCACCGCCCTGCGCCTGCTCGATGCGCCAGGCCAGGCCGGCTTCGGCCAGCAGGCGGGTGACGAAGGCCCAGTCGGTCTCGCGGTACTGGGTGGTGATCGCACGGACCGGCAGTTCGGCCTGCACGTCGAAGCGGAACACCGCCTGCGGGTAGTCGGTGAAGATCTGCTCGCAGATGGCGCGGGTGTCCTGGTCCTGGAAGATCACCGCATTGCGGCGCAGCCGCAGCAGCGCCGTCCAGGGTTCAAGGATCAGGCGGTAGCGGGCCAGGCCGCCATCGCTGCCCAGCTGCGCGGCCTCGGTGCACAGGCCATGCCACTGCCGCAGCGAGCCGTCGGCCTGGCGCAGCTGCAGGGTCAGCGGCTGCTCCAGCCAGGATTCCAGTTCCAGGAAGGCGTCGGTGGCCAGGCAGTCGATCTGAAGGCGGTTGTCGCCGCACACCGACTCGGTGCCTTCGAAGCGTTCGACGACC
>NZ_JAOEDV010000155.1:0-926 GCF_029837545.1 Stenotrophomonas sp. GD04024
AGCAACCCGGCATGGGACACGATCTGGATCTACGATTTCAAGCAGACGCCGGGCTACCGCGTGCGCGTGGTGGGCATCCAACCGGAGAACGACCTCAAGGGCGCCGCGGTCGACGTGGTGGCCGAGGGCCCGGAGTACTGGCATTACGTGAAGACCGGCGAGTACATCCCGCCGGAAAACGGCTCCCAGCTGGGCACCCGGCCGGTGGCCAGCAACCTGCGGATCACCGAGCGCCAGGTGGTGCAGGGCGACACCGTGTTCTCCGAGCTGCAGGCCTCGTTCGATATCACCGGGCCGGTGGGCGAGATCCGCGTGCTGTCGGACCTGGACCAGAATTCGGAGCTGGAGCAGGTCGCCTCGACCACCACGCGCTCGGCCACCTGGCGCATTCCGCGTGCCGGCGTTTATCCGATCACCGTGCGGCCCTACAGCCCTGACGGACAGGCCGGCGTGGCGGTGACGGTGACCTATGCCACGCAGGGCGCCGATGTGCCGCCGGTGCTGGTGGACCTGTTCGACGTGGAAGAACGCAGCGGCGGCGTGCGGCTTTACACCTGGGGTTGGCTGGGCGACACGACGCGGTCGGCAGACTTCGCCGGCGTCGAGATCCGCTACATGCCGGGAAAGGACATGAGCCCGGACTGGGATGCGATGACGCCGGTAGGCGAGACGGGCTACCACACGGCGCCGTTCGAAGCGGTTATCCCCGAGTCGGGCGACTGGACGTTCGCCTGCCGCAGCGTGAACACCTCGGGCGAGCTCTCCACCGGCATGCGCGTGGTGGTCAAGGCGCTGGGGAACAACCTCGGCGAGCAGATGCAGGAGACATGGGAAGAGGCGGAGCGGGCGAACCAGCGGGTGGGGCAGGAGATCATCGATCGACTGGCCGGCGACGTGGCCGCGGTGAACGAAGCCGTGGGCAAGGC
>NZ_JAOEDV010000156.1:0-902 GCF_029837545.1 Stenotrophomonas sp. GD04024
TGGCGATCAAGCCTTGCGCGTTGAATGCCCCAATCTCAATGCGAACATTGCCGACACTGGAGTTGCGATACACCTCCGCACTCAGCACGTAACTGCCGGCGCCGGTGTTCACCAGCTGATCGCTGGAGACGCCACCGGGTGATGGGCCAACCGCCAGGTAGTTGCCAAACTTCGGCTCGTTAAGGATCGCACTCTCGACCGCTGGCCGGCTCCAGTACGCGAAGCCTCTGGCATATGACGGGTCCTTGAGCATGTTCGGCGCACCGCTCAGCTTTGCCGAAACCTGCAGAATCGCACTGCCTTGGGAATCCACCCTGCCATCCAATTCAGTGACTTGGCTTTTCAGCTGCTGAAGCCCCTCGGTACTGGCCTTTCCCTCCAAGGCAGCATTGGTCGTGTTGATCCGCTCGCCCAATGCACTGTCGCGAGCAACACTGGCCTGCTCGACAGCATTTACGCTGGCCGTACTTGCTTTGCCGCCCAAGGCCGCGTTGGTGTTGTCGAGGCGCTGGGACAAGGCCGCGTCCGCCTCCGCCAACGCGTTGATCTGGCTGGCCACTTGCCCTGCGCTGGCAGCCTGACCACCATCTGCCGGAAGCTTCACCACAACGGCATCCACGCGGCTGGCCTCAGCCGCGATATCACTGGCGTTCTTCGCGGACATGCTGATGGCGGCCGCCAGCGCATCGCCCACCGAGGTGTAGTCGCCGATAGCCTCCCACACAGCGGGATTGGTGCCCGGCTGCACGTCGACGTTCTCGGCCAGCGCCCGGTATAGCGTTCCAGCGCGGCGCACGAAGTCGCCGGCCGGGTAGGTCGTGCCGGCCGCCCATTCGTCGGCGCCGACAATGTCCTCCAGGATGCCGTTGAGCGCGGCGACCTGCTCGTCGGTGTACTGACGT
>NZ_JAOEDV010000157.1:0-902 GCF_029837545.1 Stenotrophomonas sp. GD04024
GCGTCAGTACACGGATGAGCAGGTCGCTGCGCTCAACGGCATCCTGGAGGACATTGTCGGCGCCGACGAATGGGCGGCCGGCACGACCTACCCGGCCGGTGATTTCGTTCGCCACGAGGGGACCCTGTATCGGGCGCTGGCCGAAAACGTGGACGTGGAGCCGGGCACTGACCCGGCGGTGTGGGAGGCCATCGGCGATTACACCTCGGTGGGCGACGCGCTGGCGGCGGCCATCAGCATGTCCACCAAGAACGCCAGCGACATTGAGGCTGAGGCCAGCCGCGTGGATGCCGTGGTTGCGCGGATGCCGGCGGGCGCTGGCACGCTCGCCACATTCGCACAGGTGGCCAGCGAGCAGCAGGCACGCGCCGATGCTGACTCGGCCTTGGGCCAGCGCCTCGACAGCACCAATGCGGCCTTGGTTGACAAAGCGAGCACGGCGAGCGTGAACGCCGTCCAGCAGGCGAGTGTGGATCGCGACAGCGCGCTGGGCCAGCGAATTGACACCACCAACGCGGCCTTGGATGCAAAGGCCAGTGCCGAGGGGCTCCAGCAGCTGAAAAGCCAAGTCACTGAATTGGATGGCAGGGTGGATTCCCAAGGCAGTGCGATTCTGCAGGTTTCGGCAAGGCTGAGCGGTGCGCCGAACATGCTCAAGGACCCGTCATATGCCAGAGGCTTCGCGTACTGGAGCCGGCCAGCGGTCGAGAGTGCGATCCTTAACGAGCCGAAGTATGGCAACTACCTGGCGGTTGGCCCATCACCCGGTGGCGTCTCCAGCGATCAGCTTGTGAACACCGGCGCCGGCAGTTACGTGCTGAGTGCGGAGGTATATCGCAACTCTGGTGTCGGCAATGTTCGCATTGAGATTGGGGCATTCAACGCGCAAGGCCTGATCGCTG
>NZ_JAOEDV010000158.1:0-818 GCF_029837545.1 Stenotrophomonas sp. GD04024
CTGCCGGGTCTGGACGCTGATGACCACGGCCAGATGCAGCCATCCCTGGCGGGTGGGGACATACGTGATATCCCCGACCCACGCCGTCGGTCCGGTTCCGGGGGCAAATTGCCGATCCAGCAGGTTGGGGGCGAGCTGAGATGAGCCGCCGGAGGATTTGGGCCGGAATCGGCCTTTGGTCTTGCCCTGGATTCGCTCCTCGGCCATTAACCGTGCCACGCGCTTGTGGCCGACTAGATGATTCCTGGCTCGTAAGGCCCTGACCAGCCGACGCCGCCCATAGCTGCGTTTGCTGGCCACATGGATGGCCCGAAGCTCGGTACGAAGGGCCGAATCGACATCGCACGTTTGGGCACACTGGCGGCGCAGGTAGTCATGGAATCCAGAGACAGAAACCCCGAGAAGCCGACACAGCAACCTGGTCGGGTAGCGAGTCCTTTGACTGGCGACGAAGGCGTACCTCACTTGGACTCTCTGGCAAAGAACGCCGCCGCTTTTTTTAGGATTTCCCGCTCCATCTTCAGATTGGCGTTCTCGGCCCGAAGGCGGCTGATCTCGCTTTCCAGATCAGTGGCCGGCCTGCGGGCCTCAGAGGTCAACGACCGGCCAGCACGGACCGCGTCAATCCAATTTGCCAGCGTTTTGACGGACATTTCCAATTGGCGGGCCGCTGCGGCTGGGCCGAGCGACTCGGCCAGCTCCACGGCTTGGTGCTTGAACTCATCGGTGTAGCTACGACGGGTGATACGGGACATAAGGGACCTCCCAGTGCGATCAAAGTATCGCTTCTTGGCGTCCGCCCACGGGGAGCCAGATCA
>NZ_JAOEDV010000159.1:0-792 GCF_029837545.1 Stenotrophomonas sp. GD04024
CATTCCGCTGTACAGCAACTCTGGCAGCGTCGACGGTGGTGTGATCCTGGACACCAGCAGCGACCCCAAGCACACGCCCAGCAACTGGGTTCAGCGCACCAGCTCCGCCGGCGCGATCCGCCTGCAGGTGAACATGGATTTCCGCATCTTCGATGCGGACAAGAAGGGCCGCGACTACGAGAACCGCGAGCAGATCCAGATCCAGTACCGCGCAGTGGGCGAGGGCGGCTGGCGTGTGTTCGGCAACTACACCGTGGCCGGTCGGACGCAGAAGTCCCGGCGCGCGACCTATGGCCTCGATGTTCCGGCCGGCCAGTACGAGGTGCGGGTCCGCACTGCGGGCCTGAACACCGACGGGAACAACGCGCAGGCCAGCTTCAGCTGGACCAACCTTGTCAGTGTGCTGCCTGACACGGCCAGTTATGACGGCATCCCGCGCATCGGCATCCGCATGAAGGCGTCCGGGCAGCTCAACGGCAGCCCCGACGAGCTGCGCTGTGTTGCACATTCCTTCCCGATCCCGGTGTGGAAGGGTGACGCCATCGGCTGGATCACCGAGGAAAGCAGCAACCCGGGCGCACAGATCCTGGCCTACGCCCGCGGCATCAAGTCGCCGCAGGGCGTTCGGATTGCCGGCATGGGCCTGCCCGACAGCCAGATCGACGTGGAGGCGCTCAAGGCCTTCATGCTGCACTGCGCGGCCAATGGCTTCACCTACGACTACCAGGTGGCCGAGAAGCGCAACCACCAGGCGGTGATGGACGCGGTCGCGCTGGCCGGCTTCGGCCAGAT
>NZ_JAOEDV010000016.1:0-79175 GCF_029837545.1 Stenotrophomonas sp. GD04024
TTCTTCGTGTCTTCCTCGCGCTCCTGCACCTGGGCCTGGCGCAGCTCCTGCTCGGACGCACGCAACGCCTTGACGTCCAGCTTGCGGATGCTCTTGATGAAGCACGGCATGCGTGGGCCGCCCGTGGGGTCGCGCACCAGCACCTTGTCGAAGCGCGTCGAAACGCGATTCATCTGGCTGGTCAGGCCGATGGCGGTGGCAAACGTCAGGTCCTGGCAGGGGCCGTTCAACTCCAGCAGATAGGCTTCGCTGGGGCGGGTCCATACCGCCAGCGCGCTGTCTCCCAGTTCGGTCCAGCCATTGAGGCTGCCGAAGAACTGCATGTCGTTCTGCGGCGCACCGGCATGCGCACGGTACAGGTCCAGCTTCTCGGCGCTGCTGAGCCGGCCGGTGGTCGCACAGGCGGCCAGGGCCAGGCAGAGGCCGGCCATCAGGATCGGGGTCTTCATGGCGATCTCCTCGGGGTACTGTCGCCATCATGCGCCTGCCAGAGTGGCGCCCGTGCGACGACCGGGAGCCCCATTCAGGCGGCGGTCGGCGGTCGACCAAGGTCGACCTCCACCAAGGCAGGCCCAGGACTCCGGAATCCGGTAGTCGCCAACCTTGGTTGGCGCTTGCCCCGCAGGAGCAGCCAACCAAGGTCGGCTTCCACCCAGGCGGGACCAGCGGCTCAGACGTCAGCGTGGGCCAATGCGTGCAGCCGCCCTTCGCGCAGTTCCAGCACCCGATCAAGGCGACGCGCCAGGCTGCGGTCGTGGGTGACCAGCACCAGGCTGGTGTGGCGGGCGCGGTTGAGTTCCAGCATCAGCTCGAACACGGTGCCTGCGGTGCGGTCATCCAGGTTGCCGGTCGGCTCGTCGCCAAGCACGCAGGCCGGGTGGTTGACCAGTGCACGCGCCACGGCGGCACGCTGGCGTTCGCCACCGGACAGCTCGCCCGGCTTGTGGTCCAGGCGATGGCCGAGACCGACCGCCTCCAGCAGGGCCGTTGCGCGGCTGGACGCCTCGGCCACGGCGGTATCAGCCAGCAGCACCGGCATCATCACGTTTTCCAGCGCGGTGAATTCCGGCAGCAGGTGATGGAACTGGTAGACAAAGCCCAGCGCCTGGTTGCGCAGCAGGCCGCGCGCGGTATCCGACAGCGCCGACATGCGCTGGCCGGTCACATAGACTTCGCCGGCGGTTGGAACATCCAACCCACCCAGCAGGTGCAGCAGCGTGCTCTTGCCGGCGCCGGACGCACCGATGATCGCCACCGTCTCGCCAGCGGTCACGGTCAGGTCCAGGCCATCGAACACCGGGGTCTGCATGCGCCCTTCGGCGTAGGTCTTGCCCAGTGCTTCGGCGCGGATCACTTCATCGCCGCGGTTGAAGACCTTATTCATAGCGCAGGGCCTCCGCCGGCTGGGTGCGTGCTGCCCGCCAGGCGGGATACAGGGTGGCCAGGAAGCTCATCAGCAGCGCGACCACGGTGATCGCCACCACGTCGCCGGTCTGCATGTCGGTCGGCAGGCCGGTGATGTAGTACACGTCCTCAGGCATCAGCTTGACGTTGAACACCGCCTCGATGGCACCGAGGATGCGTTCGAGGTTGAGGGTCAGGGTGATGCCGCCGATCAGCCCGGCCAGGGTGCCGAAGATGCCGATCAGCGAACCCTGCACCATGAACACCTGCATCACCCCGCCCGGGGTCAGGCCAAGGGTGCGCAGGATCGCGATATCGGCCTGCTTGTCGGTGACCAGCATCACCTGCGAAGACACCAGGTTGAACGCACCCATCGCGATGATCAGCGACAGCAGGATGCCCATCACCACCTTCTCCATGCGCAGCGAGTGGTAGAGGTTGGCGTTCTGCTGGGTCCAGTCACTCACGCGGTAGGCGCCGCCGAGGCTCTGCGCCAGGTCCACGCCCACCTCCAGCGAGCGGTCCATGTCGTGCAGCTTCAGCCGCACGCCGGTGGCACCGTCACTGCGCAGCACGCGCTCCAGGTCCTGCATGTTGGCGAAGCCGACGCCACGGTCGACCTCGTTATAGCCGGCCTCGAAGATGCCGCTGACGGTGAAGCGCTTCATCCGCGGCACTGCACCGGCAGGCGTGCCCTGCACTTCGGCGAAGGTCACCAGTACCTGGTCGCCGACGTCCACGCCCAGCCAGATCGCCAGCTCCTTGCCCAGCAGCAGGTTGAAGCTGCCCGGCTTGAGGCTGTCATAGCTGCCCTTGGTGACCTTCTTGTCGATCACCGACACCTTCGGCTCCAGCGCCGGGTCGATGCCCTGGATGATCGCGCCCTGGACGCGCGGGCCACTGATCATCGACTGGATCTCGATGTACGGCGCGGCACCCGCCACGCGCGGGTCCTTGCTGGCGATGTCGACCACACGCATCCAGTCCGGCATCGGCTCGCCGTCGCGACTGATGGTGGTGTGCGCGGTCATCTGCAGCAGGCGGCTGCGGATTTCCTTCTGGAAACCGCTCATTACCGCCAGCGTGGTGATCAGCACCGTGACGCCGAGCGCGATGCCCAGGATCGATGCCATCGAGATGAAGGAGATGAAGCCGTTGCGGCGCTTGGCGCGCAGATAGCGCAGGCCGATCGCCACGGGGATGGGTTTGAACATGCAGGCACGCCAGTCAATTCAGCTTATGGTGCCATCGTACGCGGCCGACGGGAAACGGCACGTGCGGCCACGGCCAGTCGCAGTTCACGTCGCTGCCCGGAATCGAGCACATCCGGCCAGAACAACAGGTGCCGGCGGCGTCGGCCCTCACGCCAGGACAACAACAGCCAGGCACCACGCACCACCAGCCGTGGCACATCAATGTCCTGCCCAGCCACCTGCAGCGGCTCGGGAAGCGGCGGCAGCCGCACCCGCAGGCGCGGCCTGCGCAGCCGCCAGGCCAGCTCGGCCAGGCCAAGGCCCCAGGCCAGCAGCACGGCAGGGATCAGCAGGCGCGGCGGCAGCTCCGAGGCGCGCAGCAGCCAGGGCGCGGCCAGCAGCACCGCCAGCTGGGCGGCGGCCTGCAGCCGCGAGGGACGCCACTCAAGGCTTGAGGGCGAGGATCTTCTGCATGAGAGGGATCGCGTGCGCATGCGGGCAGGCCTCATAGCCCATGAACCAGCGCCACAACTTATCGTCCTCGCAATCGAGCAGGAACAGGAAAACCTCGCGCTCTTCGGTCGGCGCAGTGCTCCATTCGTGGTCCAGGTAACGGCCGAACAACTGGTCCAGTTCGCGCATGCCGCGGCGGCAACGCCAGCGCAGCTTCTTCAGCAGAACATCTTCTTCCATCGTGCTTCTCCAGATACAGCAAAGCCACGCATGGCGTGGCTCTGCTGGGGTCATGCAACTACCCGGCGCCGTATCAGGCGCGGCGTTCCATCATCAGCTTCTTGATCTCGGCGATCGCCAGCGCCGGGTTCAGGCCCTTCGGGCAGGTCCGGGCGCAGTTCATGATGGTGTGGCAGCGGTACAGCTTGAACGGATCTTCCAGATCGTCCAGGCGCGCACCGGTGTCCTCATCGCGCGAGTCGATGATCCAGCGGTAGGCCTGCAGCAGGATCGCCGGGCCCAGGTAGCGCTCGCCGTTCCACCAGTAGCTCGGGCAGCTGGTCGAGCAGCAGGCGCACAGGATGCACTCGTACAGGCCATCCAGCTTCTTGCGGTCTTCCGGCGACTGCAGGCGCTCACGGTCCGGCGGTGCCGGGGTCTGGGTGCGGATCCACGGCTTGATCGAGGCGTACTGCGCGTAGAAGTGGGTCAGGTCCGGAACCAGATCCTTGACCACGTTCATGTGCGGCAGCGGATAGATCGGCACTTCCTTCTTGCCGCAGTCCGAGATGGCTCGGGTGCAGGCCAGGGTGTTGGTGCCGTCGATGTTCATCGCGCACGAGCCACAGATACCTTCGCGGCAGGAGCGGCGGAAGGTCAGGGTCGGGTCGATCTCGTTCTTGATCTTGATCAGGGCGTCCAGGACCATCGGGCCACAGGCGTCCAGATCAACTTCATAGGTATCGGTGCGCGGGTTGCTGTCGTCGTCCGGACTCCAGCGGTAGATCTTGAAGGTGCGCACGTTCTTGCCGCCGTTCTTGACGGGGAAGTGCTTGCCCTTCGTGATCTTGGAATTCTTGGGGAGTGAAAACTCGGCCATGGCTGCTCTCGTTGGCTCAGGCGGCCCGCGCCCGTGGGCGCGGATTGCATGGTAGGCGGGGTCGGATCAGTACACGCGCGGCTTCGGCGGCACTACGGACACGTCGTCGGTCAACGTGTACATGTGCACCGGACGGTAGTCGAAGCTGCACTTGCCCTTCTCGTCGACGCTGACCAGGGTGTGCTTCTGCCAGTTGACGTCGTCGCGGTCCGGGAAGTCCTCGTGCGCATGCGCGCCGCGGCTTTCCTTGCGCTGTTCGGCCGAGTTGATCGTCGCCACCGCGTTGAGCAGCAGGTTGTTCAGCTCGTAGGTCTCGATCAGGTCCGAGTTCCACACCAGCGAACGGTCGGAGACCTTCACGTCCTGGAACGAGTCGAAGATCTTGTCCATCTTCTCGCAGCCTTCCTTCAGCGTCTGGCTGGTGCGGAAGACGGCCGCGTCGGCCTGCATGGTGCGCTGCATGCGATCGCGGATGACCGAGGTCGGGGTATCGCCGTTGGCGTGGCGCAGCTTGTCCAGCAGGCCCAGCGCCTTGTCGCAGGCATCGGCCGGCAGCGGCTTGTGCGATGCGCCCGGCTTGATGGTCTCGGCGCAGCGGTTGGCCACCGCACGACCGAACACCACCAGGTCCAGCAGCGAGTTCGAGCCCAGGCGGTTGGCGCCATGCACGGACACGCAAGCCGCTTCGCCGATGGCGTACAGGCCCGGCACCACCGCATCGGGGTTGTCGCCGACCTTGCGCACGACTTCGCCGTGGTAGTTGGTCGGGATGCCGCCCATGTTGTAGTGCACGGTCGGGATGACCGGGATCGGCTGCTTGTGCACGTCGACGCCGGCGAAGATGCGGGCGCTCTCGGCAATACCCGGCAGCTTCTCGTCGATCACGCCCGGGCCGAGGTGGGTCAGGTCGAGCAGGATGTGGTCCTTGTGCTCGCCGACGCCGCGGCCTTCGCGGATCTCGATGGTCATCGAACGGCTGACCACGTCGCGCGAGGCCAGGTCCTTGTAGTGCGGTGCGTAGCGCTCCATGAAGCGCTCGCCGCTGCTGTTGCGCAGGATGCCGCCTTCACCGCGGACACCCTCGGTGATCAGGCAGCCGGCGCCGTAGATGCCGGTCGGATGGAACTGCACGAACTCCATGTCCTGCATGGCGATGCCGGCACGCATGGCCAGGCCGCCACCGTCGCCGGTGCAGGTGTGCGCCGAGGTGGCGCTGAAGTAGGCACGGCCGTAACCGCCGGTGGCCAGCACCACGCCCTGGGCGCGGAACAGGTGCAGGGTGCCGTCGGACATGTCCAGGGCCAGCACACCGCGGCAGGCGCCTTCTTCATCGAAGATCAGGTCGAGCGCGAAGTACTCGATCATGAAGCGCGCGTCGTGCTTCAGCGACTGCTGGTACAGGGTGTGCAGCATCGCGTGGCCGGTACGGTCGGCCGCCGCGCAGGTACGCTGCGCCGCCGGGCCTTCGCCGTACTTGGTGGTCATGCCACCGAACGGACGCTGGTAGATCTTGCCTTCGGCGGTGCGCGAGAACGGCACACCGTAGTGTTCGAGCTCGATGATGGCCGGGATGGCCTCACGGCACATGTATTCGATGGCGTCCTGGTCGCCCAGCCAGTCCGAACCCTTGATGGTGTCGAAGAAGTGGTAGCGCCAGTCGTCCTCGCCCATGTTGGCGAGTGCGGCCGAAATACCGCCCTGGGCGGCAACGGTGTGCGAACGGGTCGGGAAGACCTTGGTCAGGCACACGGTCTGCAGGCCCTTGGCGGCCAGGCCGAACGTGGCGCGCAGGCCGGCGCCGCCGGCGCCGACCACGACCATGTCGTACTTGTGTTCGGTGATCTTGTAAGCGGACATCTAATCTGGATTCCTGTGTTGGTGCCTGGGCTCAGGCAACGCCGAGGGCGATGCGGCCCACCGCAAACACACTGACGATCATGCCGAGCACGGCGACGAACTTC
Organism: Stenotrophomonas sp. GD04024; assembly: GCF_029837545.1. Taxonomy (NCBI): domain Bacteria; kingdom Pseudomonadati; phylum Pseudomonadota; class Gammaproteobacteria; order Lysobacterales; family Lysobacteraceae; genus Stenotrophomonas; species Stenotrophomonas sp. GD04024. Next base: position 6,111 of record NZ_JAOEDV010000016.1, read on the forward strand.
ACCGCGGTCTGCAGCACCAGGGCCAGCAGCGATTCGTGGATGTAATCTTCCAGCACGACCTGCATGCCGAGCTGCGCGTGCCAGAACATGGCGATCAGCAGGCCGATCAGCGGCACGGCATTCCACGGCTTGGCCACGGCGGCGGCGGCGGTCGCGTAATCCGAACCCAGCAGGCTCAGCACGAAGACCAGGAACCAGATGCCCAGCACCACCAGGGCGGCGGCGGTCAGGCGCTGGTGCACGAAGTGTTCGGTGCCGGTCTTGGCCGAACCAAGGCCGCGCACGCTCTTCAACGGGGTACGGAACCTGCTCACGCGGCACCTCCGAACATCACATAGGCCCACACCAGCAGGGTGATCACCAGGCTGCCGGTGACCGACAGCCAGCTGCTGCGGATGAAGGCGGGAATGCTGAAGCCGATGGCGAAGTCCTGCACCACATGGCGGATGCCATTGCACAGGTGATAGGCGAACGACCATGTCCACGCGAACAGGAACACGCGGCCATACCAGGCCCCGGCATGGCCGGTGAAGCAGTTCCAGGACTCGGGCCCCATCATCAGGGCCAGCAGGCCCGCGGCGATGATGAGGGCACCAACAGACAGAAAGACGCCAGTGGCTCGATGCAGGATCGAGGTGGCCATCTGAATCTGCCAGCGATACACCTGAAGGTGCGGGGAAAGTGGGCGTTGTCTGGTCGCCATTCGCTGGGCTCGTTGTCTCGGCTGGGCGGCACGCGGCCGCGTTGGCTCAATGCTGATCAGAAATCGATGCAGCGTCCGTTTTTCTCCCAATCGCCGTACCGCACCGGATCAAGTCCGCCGCGGCCGCCGAATTCCTCTGCTTTTTCCTGTTCCACGGGCACGGGTGCCGCGGGGACCAGCGGGGCTTCAGATTCGTCGTCGGGAGTGGGGGTTGTTTGGCCTATCATGTTCGGTCTCGCAACGCACAAATTTTAGACCTCGTTCACGTGCCTGACAACCTGCCCCCTGCTTTCGTCGGATATCCGCGCCTTCCCGGCCACCAGCTGCTGAGCCTGCAGGGTGTCGATGCGGCCGTTTTCGCCCACGCCCAGTTCAGCAGCGATGTCACTGCCCTGCCCCTGCTGCACTGGCAGTGGAGTGCCTGGCTGAGTGCCAAGGGCCGCACCCTGGCGGTGTTCCAGCTGCTCCGGCTGGCCGAAGACCATGTGATGCTGGTGCTGGCCGACGGCGATGCCGATGCGATTGCGTCGCAACTGCAGCGCTTCGTGTTCCGCCGCAAGGTGAAGGTGCTGGTGCGCAGCGATCTGGCGGTGGCCGGCGCCTTCACCGCGCCCGAGGCCGCCAGTGGCGCCGCCATTGCGCACGCCGCAGGTGACGGCTGGGAACTGGACCTTGGCAGCGATGCCCTGCCGCGCACCCTGCGCATCGGCGCTACCGACGCCTTCGCCGCCGGCAGCGAAGCCGATGAGGCGGCCTTCGCCCTGGCCTGGCGCCAGGCCGACCTGCGCTACGGCCTGCCCCGGCTTGAGGAAAGCCAGCGCGAGGTGTGGACTCCGCAGCAACTGGGGCTGGATCGCCTGAACGGCTACAGCGTGAAGAAGGGCTGCTACCCGGGCCAGGAGATCGTCGCCCGCACCCACTTCCTCGGCAAGGCCAAGCGCGCGGTGCAGCTGCTGCATACCGCGGCGCCGGCGCAGGCCGGTGATGGCGTGCAACAGGACGGCGCGGCGCTGGGCACGATCGCCAGCGTAGCCGGCGACCTGGCGCTGGCGGTGTTGCCGTTGGAGGCCAGTGACGCCGATCTGCAGGTCGGCGATGCCGTCGCGCAGCGCATGCCGTTGCTGGACGGATTGGCGCGCTGAATCCACCCGACGCTTCGGTGGGTGCGGACCGTTGGTCCGCACGCCTTCGGCGAATGAATGGTAGTGCCGGCCGCTGGCCGGCAACCACGCCTGGTTGAGGTTGCCGGCCAGCGGCCGGCTCTACCCGTTACAGGCGCTCGCCGGTTTCCGGGTTGAAGAAATGCAGCCCCTGCGGGTGGATCGCCACGCGGATCTGCTCACCCACCGCCGGCAGTACCTGCGGCGCTACGCGCATGGTCAGCGCATGCTGGCCACTGCTCAGGTTGACGAAGATCTCGTTGCCGACCGGTTCGATGCCTTCGATGCGCGCGTTGAACGCATGCGCATCGTCGGCGGTCGCCGGCTGCAGGTGCTCGGGGCGCACGCCCACCGCGATCGGCTTCTGCAGCCACGCCGGATCGATCGTGGCCTGGCCCAGCGGCGCGCGCCATTCGCCGTCAACCACGGTCACGCCACCGGCATCGCCCTGCAGCGTGCCACGCAGCACGTTCATCGCCGGGCTGCCGAGGAAGCCGGCCACGAACAGATTGGCCGGGCGGTCGTACAGCGCCATCGGCGTGTCGATCTGCTGGATGACGCCGTCCTTCAGCACCACGATGCGCTGGCCCAGGGTCATCGCTTCGACCTGGTCATGGGTCACGTAGATCATGGTGGTGCCCAGCTTGCGGTGCAGCTGCGCGATCTCGGTGCGCACGCTGTGGCGCAGCTTGGCATCGAGGTTGGACAGCGGCTCGTCGAGCAGGAACACCGCCGGCTCGCGCACCAGCGCGCGGCCAAGCGCAACACGCTGGCGCTGGCCGCCGGACATCGCCTTGGGCAGCTTGTCCATCATCTCGGTCAGGCCCAGCGTCTGCGCCGCCTCGGCGATGCGCCTGTCGATCGTCGCCTTGTCATGGCCGCGCAGCTTCAGGCCGAAGGCCAGGTTCTCGGCCACGGTCATGTGCGGGTACAGCGCGTAGCTCTGGAACACCATCGCGATGTCGCGATCCTTCGGCGCCACGTCGTTGACCACGCGATCGCCGATGGTCAGCGTGCCGCCGCTGATCTCTTCCAGCCCAGCCACCATCCGCAGCAGGGTCGACTTGCCACAGCCGGACGGGCCGACCAGCACCATCAGCTCGCCATCGGCGACCTCGAAGCTGGCGTCCTTCACCGCGACCTGGCCGTTGTCATAGACCTTGCGCACACCCTGCAACTGCACTTTTGCCATATCACCTAATCCGGTCCGCCCGAAGCCGGGCTGTCTTTTGGGACTGCCTCGGCCCTCCCGATGGCAGTGATGATTGCGCGCCCACCGCATGGCGGCGAGCACTGCAATCGAATACAGTTGCCCATTCTGCCATGTAAACGTTTTCACGTGGCACTATCCGATGATCGGTGCGCACCGATCTGCGTCGGCGATTGAACGAAGGTTCCGCCGAGGTAGTGGTTTCGATTGGAACGGTCTTCCGGAGCCCCGGGAAACCCGCCCGACGAACCTCGGACAGGCAGTTGCGCGGATGTCCCCCGAACCCAGCCATGAAGCGATTGACAACGATGTCACCCGGATCTGAAACTCGAGCGATGCACGACACCCTCTTCCTGTTCGGTGCCACAGGTGATCTGGCCCAGCGCTACCTGTTCCCTTCGCTGCTTCGCCTGCTCGGCGACGGCCTGCTGCCGGAGGACTTCCGCATCCGCGCACTGGCCCTGTCCGGGCATGACACCGAAGCCTTCCATGACATCCTGCGGCCGCGCCTGCAGCAGGCCATGCCGATGGCTACGCAGGACGACATCGCCGGGCTGCTGCGCCGCATCGACTACCGCTCGGTGGACCTGCGCGACGTCGACTCGGTCGCCGCCGCGGTCTCCGACCTGGTGCACCGCAAGTGCGTCAGCTACCTGGCCATCCCGCCGGGCCTGTACATCTCCACCTGCGAAGGCCTGGCCAAGGGCGGCGCCCTCGCCGCGCCGGCACGGCTGATGCTGGAGAAGCCGATCGGCAGCGACAGCGAAAGCGCTGAAGAGATCATCTCCACCATCGGCCAGTGGATCGACGAGGACCGCGTGTTCCGCCTCGACCACTACCTGGGCAAGGCGGCGGTGCAGAACCTGATCGCGCTGCGCTTCGGCAACACGCTGCTGGAAGCGGTGTGGAACCGCAATTACATTGAATCGGTGCACATCCTGGTCGCCGAAAGCGAAGGCGTGGATGGCCGCGACGCCTACTACGCCCGTTCCGGTGCGCTGCGTGACATGGTCCAGAGCCACATCCTGCAGCTGCTGTGCATGGTGGCGATGGAGCCGCCGGCCTCGCTGGAAGCCGACCGCATCCGCGACGAGAAGGTCAAGGTGCTGCGCGCCCTGCGCCCGCTCGATGCCAAGCACGCCGCGCGTGACAGCATCCGTGGCCGCTACACCGCCGGCACCATCAACGGCCAGCCGGCCCAGGCCTACCAGCCGCCGGAAGGCAGCGACGTGGAAACCTTCGCCGGCGTCACCGCGCATATCGACAACTGGCGCTGGAGCGGCGTGCCGTTCCACCTGGTCACCGGCAAGCGCCTGCCCGAGCGCACCACCCGCGTGGTGGTCACGCTGAAGCCGGTCACCCACTGGCTGTTCGAGCGCCCGCAGCGTGCGCAGGCCGCACCGAACCGCCTGGTGTTCCAGCTGCAGCCGCAGGAGAACATCGAGCTGGGCCTGATGAGCAGCCTGGCCGGCCCGGAATGGGGCGCGCTGGAACTGCATCCGCTGGAACTGGAACTGTCGGTGCCGACCGGCCTGCACCGCCGCATCGCCTACGAACGCCTGTTCCTGGATGCCTTCAACGGCAACCACACGCTGTTCGTGCGCGACGACGAAGTCCGCGCGGCCTGGGCATGGATCGACAGCGTCGCCGATGCCTGGAAGGAAGCCAGGCTGCCGCTGGAACCCTACCCCGCCGGCCAGTGGGGCCCGGGCAACGCAACGGAGTTCCTGCCGCAGGGCGTGGATGCGCCGGACAGTGGAGCCTCGGCATGAGTGTCGGCTCGCAGCCGGTGCTGGTCGCCGACATCGGGGGCACCAATGCCCGTTTCGCACTGGCCGATACCTCGCTGGACGCGCCGCTGCTGAAGGACAGCATCCGCGAATACGCAGTGGCGGAGTTCCCATCGCTGGGCGACGCCGCACGTCATCACCTCGAACAGATCGGTGCCAGCGCGGGCCGTGGCGTGTTCGCGGTGGCGGGCCGTGTCGATGGTGACGAGGCACGCATCACCAACCACCCGTGGGTGATCTCGCGCAGCCGCACCGCGGCGATGCTCGGCTTCGACGAACTGCACCTGATCAACGACTTCGCCGCACAGGCGATGGCAATCTCGCTGCTGCAGCCGGAAGACGTGATCCAGGTCGGTGGCGCGGCATGGGTACCAGGCAAACCCGGACAGCCGCGCAACTACGCGGTGATCGGACCCGGCACCGGACTCGGCGTCGGCGGCCTGATCCTTCGCCATGGCCGCTGCTATCCGCTGGAAACCGAAGGCGGCCATGTCAGTTTCCCTCCGGGAACGCCGGAGGAGATCCGCATCCTGGAGATCCTGTCCGAGCAGTTTGGGCGCGTCTCCAACGAACGGCTGATCTGCGGCCCTGGCCTGGTCAACATCCATCGCGCCGTGTGCGAGATGGCCGGCATCGATCCGGGCCAGCTGCAGCCGGTGGACGTGACCGCACGTGCGCTGCATGGCGACCCGCAGGCGATGCGCACCGTGGACGTGTTCTGCGCCGTGTTCGGCGCGATCGCCGGTGACCTGGTGCTGACCCAGGGCGCCTGGGACGGCGTGTTCCTGACCGGCGGCCTGACCCCGAAGATGCTTGATTCGCTGCAGCACTCCGGGTTCCGCCAGCGCTTCGAGCACAAGGGCCGCTTCTCTTCGATCATGGCGCGGGTGCCGTCGCTGGCGGTGATGCATCCCCACGCTGGGCTGCTGGGCGCCGCCGCCTATGCCGCCGACGCCGAACGTGACGCACCAGGAGTTGCCGCATGAGCCCCACCTTCCACGACGACCGCATCGAGTTCATCCAGCACGGCGACGCCGATGGCTGGATCGAGGCGGTCGCCGCCGAGATGGCACAGACCCTCAACCACGACATCAACGAAGTGGGCCGCGCCCGCATCCTGCTGTCTGGCGGTACCACGCCGGCGCCGGTCTACCAGGCACTGGCCGAGCTGGACGTGCACTGGGACCGGGTTGAAGTCAGCCTGGCCGACGAGCGCTGGCTGTCGCCGCAGGATCGTGACAGCAACGCCTGGTTGGTGCGCGAGCACCTGCTCAAGCGCGCCGAGGGTGCGCATTTCGACCCGCTGGTGCGCGTCGGCAAGCCGCTGCCGGAATGCGTCTACACCGCCAACCTGCAGGCCCAGCACAGCCAGCCGCCGAGCCTGGTGGCGCTGGGCATGGGCAATGACGGCCACACCGCCTCGCTGTTCCCGGGCTCGAAGGACCTCGCCCGCGCGCTGGAAAGCACCCTGCCCTATGCGGCGCTGGATGCCACCGGCTGCCCCGGTGCCAACCAGTGGCCGCTGCGCATCACGCTGACCCCGCACGGCCTGCGCCAGTGCCGCCAGCGCCTGCTGCTGCTGCGCGGCAAGCAGAAGCTGCAGGTGCTGCGCCAGGCCCTGGACAGCAACGACGCCCAGCAGTACCCGATCCTCAACGCGATCAACCTGGAAGGCGCGCGCCTGCGCGTCCACTGGGCTGATTGAAGTCGGCGGCGGCGCGCTGCCGCCGCTTGCCTCTCGCCACCACGAACGCCGGTAGCCAATGAGCCTCCATCCGCAACTGCACGCCATCACTGAGCGCGTCATCCGCCGCAGCGCCGCCTCGCGCGCCGCCTACCTGGCCGCGATCGACGCCGCCCTGCGCGATGGCCCCTTCCGCAGCCGCCTGAGCTGCGGCAACCTCGCCCATGGCTTCGCCGCCTGCGGCGGTACTGACAAGAGCCGGCTGCGCGGCGGCGTGACGCCGAACCTCGGCATCATCACCGCCTACAACGACATGCTGTCGGCGCACCAGCCGTTCGAGACCTACCCCGAACAGATCCGGAAGATCGCCCGCGAGCTGGGCGCCACCGCACAGGTGGCTGGCGCGGTGCCGGCAATGTGTGACGGCGTGACCCAGGGCCGTGGCGGCATGGAACTGTCGCTGTTCTCGCGCGATGTGATCGCCCAGGCGACGGCCATCGGCCTCAGCCATGACATGTTCGACACCACCGTCCACCTTGGTGTGTGCGACAAGATCGTGCCGGGCCTGCTGATCGGTGCGCTGGCCTTCGGCCACCTGCCGGCGGTGTTCGTGCCGGCCGGCCCGATGACCCCGGGCATTCCGAACAAGCAGAAGGCCGAAGTGCGCGAGCGCTACGCCGCCGGTGAAGCCACCCGCGAGGAGCTGCTGGAGGCCGAGTCCGCCTCGTACCATGGCGCCGGCACCTGCACCTTCTATGGCACCGCCAATTCCAACCAGGTGTTGCTGGAAGCGATGGGCGTACAGCTGCCGGGTGCGTCGTTCGTCAACCCGGACACCGCCCTGCGCGATGCACTGACCCGCGAAGCCACCGAGCGCGCACTGGACATCACCGCGCTGGGCGACGATTTCCGCCCGCTGGGCCGGATCATCGACGAGCGTGCGATCATCAACGCGGTCATCGCGCTGATGGCCACGGGCGGCTCGACCAACCACACCATCCACTGGATCGCGGTGGCGCGGGCCGCCGGCATCGTGCTGACCTGGGATGATTTCGACGAACTCTCGCAGCTGATTCCGCTGCTGGCCCGTGTGTACCCGAACGGCGAAGCCGACGTGAACCGCTTCGCCGCCGCCGGTGGCCCGGCATTCGTGTTCGGCGAACTGATCAAGGCCGGCCTGATGCACGGCGATCTGGTCAGCGTGGCGCGTGGCGGCATGGCCGACTACGCCCGCGAGCCGCAGCTGCGCGAGGGCAAGCTGGTCTACCTGCCGGGCCTGGAACGCAGTGCCGATGAAGAGGTGGTGCGCAGCGTCGACAACCCGTTCGAAAGCCAGGGTGGCCTGCGCCTGCTGCGCGGCAACCTGGGCAAGTCACTGATCAAGCTGTCGGCGGTGAAGCCGCAGTACCGCAGCATCGAGGCACCGGCGGTGGTGGTCGATGCGCCGCAGGTGCTGAACAAGCTGCACGCCGGCGGTTTGCTGCCCGAGCATTTCGTGGCGGTGGTGCGTTACCAGGGCCCGCGTGCGAACGGCATGCCGGAACTGCATTCGCTGGCGCCGCTGCTGGGCCTGCTGCAGAACCAGGGCCGGCGCGTGGCGCTGGTCACCGACGGCCGCCTGTCCGGCGCCTCGGGCAAGATTCCGGCGGCCATCCACGTGACGCCGGAAGCGGCGCGCGGTGGCCCGCTGGCGAAGGTCCGCGAGGGCGACATGATCCGCCTGGATGGTGAAGCCGGCACGCTGGAAGTGCTGGTGGACGCCGCCGAATGGGCGGCGCGGTCGTTGGCGCCGAACACGGCTCCGGCAGCGCATGACCTGGGCCGCAATCTGTTCGCGATCAACCGTCGCGTGGTGGGCCCGGCCGACCAGGGCGCGATTTCGATTTCGTGCGGGCCGGCAGCGGCGGATGGTGGGCCGTGGGATTACGACGCCGAGTATGAGCTGGGGCACGATGCGGCGGCAGCGGCGGCGCCGCATGAGGCGAAGGACGCCTGAGGGTTGAAGAGCGTTGCGGGTTTGTTGCGGCGGTGAGTTTGCTGGCGGCGGCAGAGGGCAGCCCGTCGCCAGGACACGCCGTGAATACGTCCCTGTAGGCTCGGTCGCGCCATCCATGGCGCGAACGGTCCTGGCGACGGGCTGCCCTCCGCCGCATCACAGTTTCCGGCGCCGATACGCCGCGAAGTGATCACTGAAAATCAAATTCAAACGCAGAAGCAAAGGCAGAAGCAGAGCTATGGGTATCGAACAACATCAGGTGAAGGCGGCGGAGCTGTTGCATGCGGCGGGCATCCTGCCGGTGGTGACGATTCATACGCTGGACCAGGCGCGTGCGGTGAGTGCGGCGCTGCTGGAAGGGGGCTTGCCGGCGATCGAGCTGACCCTGCGTACGCCGGTGGCGATGGAAGCGCTGGCGATGCTCAAGCGCGAGCTGCCCGATGTGGTGGTGGGCGCGGGCACGGTGCTGACCGTGCAGCAGATGCAGCAGTCCATCGATGCGGGTGCGGATTTCCTGGTGACCCCGGGTACGCCGCCGGCACTGGCCGATGCGCTGGCCGCCGCCCCGCTGCCGGTGGTGCCGGGTGCCGCGACGCCGACCGAGCTGCTGTCGCTGTATGCGCGCGGCTTCCGCGTGTGCAAGCTGTTCCCGGCCACGGCCGTGGGCGGGCTGGCGATGATCAAGGGCCTGGCCGGCCCGGTCGCCGATCTCAAGCTGTGCCCGACCGGTGGCATCACCGAGAACACCGCCGCCGAATACCTCGAGCAGAAGAACGTGGTCTGCATCGGTGGTTCGTGGATGGTACCGGGCAACTGGATCGCCGACGGCGAATGGGACAAGGTCCGCGCCAGCGCCGCCGACGCGGCGAAGATCATCAAGCGCGTGCGCGGCCACTGAGCCCGACAAAGGTGTAGAGCCGAGCCCACGCTCGGCTCCGGCATCATCAGGGGTCAGAGCCCTTTCCCACCGGGAAAGGGATCCGACCCCGGGCGACGAGCGCGCACAGCGCGCGACCCGCTCCTGCTCTTCCTTCTTCATTCCGCGGTGGACGCGCACGGAACCTGTCCGTGGCCGGGCGGATGGGTTGTGCAGGGGCGTGAGCCGCATGGATGCGGCGACCGAGCTTACAGGGACGTACTTGCAGCGCCCCCTGCACAGCCCATCCGCCCGGCCCCTCAGAATTCAACCGCACCGCACACCGCGAGGGGCTCAGCCGTTGGCCGAAACCCTCACAACGGCCGTGCCGGATCCACCAGCCCGTACTGGCTCGCCATGCGCGCCAGCGCGATGTTGTCGTGGATCCCCATCTTCTCGAACAACCGCGCCTTGTGCGTGTTCACCGTCTTCGCGCTCAGGCTCAGGCGCCGCGCGATGTCTTCCTGGCGCAGGCCCTGGGTCAGCAGCAGCGCCACTTCCAGCTCGCGCGGCGACAGGCTGTCGAACGGCGAGCCGTTGCCCTCCACCGTCGACAGCGCCAGGTTCTGCGCGATGCTGGTGCCCAGGTAGCGACGACCGGCCGCCACGTCGCGCACCGCACGCAGCAGCTCCTGCGCATCGCAGCCCTTTCCGATGTAGCCGGCGGCACCGGCTTCAAGCAGGCGCTTCGGCAGCGGGCCGTCTTCCAGCACCGACACGATCACTACGCGGGTATTGCGGTGGCTGCGGACAATGCGCTCGGTCACTTCCATGCCACTGACACCCGGCAGGTGCAGATCGCACAGCACCACGTCCGGCAGCAGCTGGCGCACTTCACGCAGCGCGTCTTCGCCGGTCTCGGCTTCGCCCACCACCTCGATGTCGGTTTCCCCCGACAGAATCATCTTCATCCCGGTGCGGACCAGTGCGTGGTCATCCACCAGGTAGACTCGAATCGTCATTCACGTACCTCTTCGAATGCGGCCATTGCAGGTCAAGCTAGGCAGGGTGCCGTAACCCTGCAAGCGCGTTCGTAATGCGGCAATGGCAATCTGCCTTGCGCATCACAGTACCGCGCCTGGTGCTTGCCCCCTGTCTTGCAGAACCTGCTGCAACGAAACAACTGATCTATCACGTAGACGTCCCCGAAGGGTCATCCACGTCAAACCCCCTGTGATGATGCTTCGCTGGCCTTCGCTGGCGGCGAGCCGTGACGTCGCCATGGGTGCCGGCGACTGAACATGACCAGATAGCACCCTACCACCCAAACCAGCGCGGCACACCATCCGGCCAGGATATCGGAGGGGTAATGCACCCCCAGATAGACCCGGGACACGCTGACCAGCAGGCTGAACGCCGGGGCCAGCAGCAGCACCGGCCAGCGCCAGCGGGTGTTCCAGGCCAGCAGTACCAGGGTCACCGCCAGGGTCATCGACCCCATCGCATGGCCACTGGGGAAACTGAACGTCGATTCCGGCGCGATCGATTCCCACAGGCTGGGGCGCTGGCGCTGGAAGAAGTGCTTGCTGCCCATGTTCAGCAGCGCCGAGCCGACGAAGCTGACGCCGACGAAGGTGGCCTCGCGCCAGCGCCGGTAGCCCAGCAGCACGCCGATGATCAGCACATCGGCCGGGATCAGGAACCACTCGTAGCCCAGCCTGGAGATGAGCACGAAGAAGCGGTCCAGCAGCGGCGAATGCAGGCCATGCATCTGCCACAGCAGGGGGGCATCGAAATGGAACGATTCAAATTCGTGCACTTCATCGGCCAGCGCGACGAAACCGGCCAACGGCAGCAGCACGCCACCGAACAGCAGCAGCAGGCGCCAGGCGTTGCGCGCCATCCAGTGGCGGAAACCGGAGGCTGACTCCGGTGCAGCGAGGATCGCAGGCTTATCCGGCGCTTCGGACATAGTTGTGTTCGACGTAATCGTCGATCAGGGCGACGAACTCCTGGGCAATGTTGTCGCCACGCAGGGTCACCTTCTTCTCGCCATCGACGAAGACCGGCGCCGCCGGCGTCTCACCGGTACCCGGCAGGGAGATGCCGATGTTGGCGTGGCGCGACTCACCGGGCCCGTTGACGATGCAGCCCATCACCGCCAGGGTCATGTTCTCCGCCCCCGGGTGGTGGATCTTCCACAGCGGCATCTTCTCGCGCACGTGGTTCTGCACCACCTTGGCCAGTTCCTGGAAGAATTCGGACGTGGTGCGACCGCAGCCCGGGCAGGCCGTGACCAGCGGGGTGAAGGCGCGCTGGCCGGTGGTCTGCAGCAGTTCCTGGGCGACGATCACTTCCTGCGTACGCGACTGGCCCGGTTCCGGGGTCAGCGAAATGCGGATGGTGTCACCGATACCTTCCTGCAGCAGCACGCCCAGCGCCGCCGACGACGCGACGATGCCCTTGCTGCCGATGCCGGCCTCGGTCAGGCCCAGGTGCAGGGCGAAGTCGGAACGCTGGGCCAGGTCGCGGTACACCGCGATCAGCTCCTGCACGCCACTGACCTTGGCCGACAACACGATGCGATCGCGCGGCAGGCCGAGTTCCACCGCCTGCTCGGCCGAATCCAGCGCCGAACGGATCAGCGCCTCGCGCAGCACGCGGCCGGCATCCCAGGGCTGTTCGCGCAGGTTGTTCTCGTCCATCAGCTTCGCCGCCAGGGCCTGGTCCAGCGAGCCCCAGTTGGCGCCGATGCGCACCGGCTTGTTGTAGCGGATCGCAAACTCGATCAGCTGGGCGAACTGCAGGTCCTTCTTCTTGCCGAAGCCGACGTTGCCCGGGTTGATACGGTACTTGGCCAGTGCTTCGGCACAGGCGGGCTCGGCAGTCAGCAGCTGGTGGCCGTTGTAATGGAAGTCACCGATCAGCGGTACGTCGATGCCCATCATCGCCAGCTTGTCGACGATGCGCGGAATCGCCGCAGCGGCTTCAACGGTGTTGACGGTCAACCGCACCATTTCCGAACCGGCACGCCACAACTCGGCCACCTGCTTGACGCTGGAGGCCACGTCGGCAGTGTCGGTGTTGGTCATCGACTGCACCACCACTGGCTTGCCTCCGCCTACGGTGACCCCGCCGATCTGCACGGCATGGGTCTGGCGGCGCGGCCAGGAGGTGGCATCGGAGGGCGGAGTCGGGCGGGTGACGGCGTCGTGCATGGGCGCATTCTACCGCCCGCCCCCGCATTCCGGGTGACTCGCATTCAGCCGGCGGCACGGCTGCGGCCTATTGTCGCAGGCACGCCCGCCCGCGAACGCATACGATGGGCATGAATGACCGGTCCCGACGCTCCGTTTCTCCGTACCCTGTGCAGCCTGCGCTGGCTTGCCGTGGGCGGCCAGGCCGCGACCATCCTGGTGGCCACCTGGGTGCTGGGCCTGCCGTTGCCGCAGCTGCCGTTGTGGGCCGGCGTGGCGGTGCTGGCCCTGTTCAACGTCTACACCCAGTTGCGCCCGGAGGCAGCTGACACCGCGCCGCTGACCGCCTTCGGCCACATCCTGGTGGACGTGATCATCCTGACCTGGATGGTGGGCTGGAGCGGCGGCATGGCCAACCCGTTCAGCTCGCTGTTCCTGATCCTGATCGCACTGGCCGCATTCGCCCTTCCCCTGCGCTGGGCGCTGGCGGTCGCACTGGCCTGCCTGCTCGGCTACGCCAGCAGCGGCATCTTCGGGCAGCCCCTGCCGGACGGCTACTTCCGCGCACAGGACCTCAACCGCTGGGGCGTGGTGGCCAACTTCCTGATCTCCGCCGCGGTGGTGCTGGCGTTCTCGACCCGGCTGGCATTGGCACTGCGCCAGCGCGAGCTGGAGCTGTCGGCGCTGCGCGAGCGCTTCGCGCGCAACGAAGGCATCGTCGCGCTGGCCACCCATGCCGCCTCGGTGGCGCATGAACTGAATACCCCGTTGGCGACGATGACCCTGCTCGCCGACGACGTCGCCGAGCGCAGCGAAGAGCCGGAAGTACGCGAGGACATGGAAACCCTGCGCGAGCTGCTGGTGCAGTGCCGTGAGCGGGTGCTGGCACTGGCCGCACCAGCGTCGGCCGACGCGCCGGGCCGCAGTCACTCCAGCGCCCAGCAGGTGCTGGAGCAATGGCGACTGGTGCGGCCGACCATCGACCTGCACCGCAACGACGATGCGCCACTGCGGCTGCCGCTGGACCCGGGCGTGGGCCACCTGCTGATGGTCCTGCTCAACAACGCCGCCGATGCCGGCGAGAAGGCCGGCCGGCCGCGCGTGGACCTGGACCTGCGCATCGAAGGCGACGACCTGATCGGCGAAGTCCGCGACTACGGCCACGGCTTCGATGCCCGCGCCGCCGTGCTGCCGGGCAAGCTGTTCGGCAGCAGCAAGAGCGAGGGCATGGGCGTCGGCCTGGCCCTGTCCCATGCCACCATCGAACGCCTCGACGGCGAGATGTGGATGCGCCCGGCCCAGGGGGCCGGCAGCCGCGTCGGCTTCCGCCTGCCGCTGGCCCCACGCGAGGACACCCCATGAGCCTTCACCACTCCACCCTGGGCCTGCTGGTCGACGACGACGAGCTGTACCTGCGCACCCTGCAGCGCAGCCTGGCCCGCAAGGGGCTTGAAACGCAGACCGCACAGGATGCCGCCAGCGCGCTGGCACTGGCCCGCCAGCATCCGCCAGCGTTCGCGCTGATCGACCTGAAGCTGGGCAGCGATTCGGGCCTGGCCCTGATCCAGCCGCTGCGCGCCCTGCGTGCCGACATGCGGATCCTGCTGGTGACCGGCTACGCCAGCATCGCTACCGCGGTGGAAGCCATCAAGCTCGGTGCCGACGACTACCTGCCCAAGCCGGCGACCGTACCGATGATCCTGCGCGCATTGGGCGAGGAAGACGACGGCCCGGCCGACGATGGCGAAATGGAAGTGCCCGACGCGATGACGCCGATCAGCCGCCTGCAGTGGGAACACATCCAGCAGGCGATGCACGAGACCGGTGGCAATGTCTCGGCAGCCGCGCGCCTGCTCGGCATGCACCGGCGCTCGCTGCAGCGCAAGCTGGCCAAGCGGCCGAGCCCGGAACGCGACCCGACCCGTTGACCGCCGCGGGACGTTCCCGGCTCAGGCCTCCGCCAGCGCCGCCGGCACGGCCTGCCCGCTGCTGAATCGTGGCTCCATTGCGCCCGCCCGCGCCGACGCCGTCTCCTGCAGCAGCGGCGACGGCAGCACGCAGGCCGGATGCATGCGCAGGAATCCATAGATCGCGCCGGCCAGCCCGATCATCAGGCCCGGGGTGAAGGCCGCACGGGTCAACCCGCCGACCATGCCCTGGTGCTCCTCGATCGAAGACACGATCTCGATGGCTGCATCATCCCGCGCATAGGGGCAGCCCTCCGGGTCCAGCGCGGCGGCCAGCACCAGCAGCTCGCGGGTCGACACGTCGCCGTGGCACAGGGTATGGCTGAAACCCCATTTGCCGCGTGCATCGGCCACCGCCCGGCGCATGTCGCGCAACTGCGCCGGGTCGCCGGTACGCGCATACAGGTCGGCGGCCGCCAGTCCGATGCCGACGCTGCCATGGCACCAGGTGGGGAAGTTCTTCTGCCCGTCCTGCAGATGGATGTCGCGCCAGTGCCCGGTATGCGGCTCGAACAATGCCGCCTGGAACGCGAAGGCCTCTTCTGCCAGTTGCCGCCAGGCGGCGCGCTCTGCCGCACTGCCCGCCTGCGAACGTGCCAGCCGTGCCAGCGCCCACCCCATGCCCATCGCACCATGGCCGAAGCCACCGATCGGCTCCCGGAACTGCGGCGTCGGCCAGCGCGCACCGTCGGCATCGACGATCGCCGCATCCTGCATCCGTCGTCCCGCTGCAGCCGCCAGATCCAGCCAGCGCGCGCTGCCGGTGGCCTCGGCCAGCGCCAGCAGCGGCAGGATCATGCCGGACACGCCATCAATCAGTTCGAACTTCACCGGCCCCTGGAAACCACGGCGTTCGGCGGCTTCCGCACAGTGCTCTGCCAGCGCCAGCAGTGCCGGCCGCTGCAACAGATCGTGCAACGCCAGCAGGGTCCAGATCTGCGAACCGGTGCCGACGAATCCACCGTCGATCTCGGCAGGATGGCGCTCGCACATGGTCTGGAACACCGCAATGGCGCCGTCGATGGCCGGTTCCAGGCCGGCCACCGGATCTGCACGCCCCTGCGCCACTTCACGGCGGTAAGCCGCCAGCGCGAAGGCAATGCCACCCAGGCCGAAGTACAGGTCGGGCTGCACTGGTTGAACCGTCCAGCCGCTGCGGGTCACCTCGGGCGTGATCCAGGTCATCGAGCCGTCTTCACCGTGCACGGCCAGTCGCAGCAGGTTCTCCACCGCGCGCGCTGCGAGTGCGCGTCGACGCGCATCCAGTTCGTCGGCGTGCGGCTGCCGTGCCGCGTAGCTGTAGCCGGAGCGGGCCTCTGCACGTGCCAGCGCATGCTGGTTCAGGTCGGTGGCCACCAGCGTGCTGCGGATGGTCACTTCTTCCAGATCGATGCGCATCGCGCGCCAGTTGGCAACGATCGAATGGATGCGTGGCGCATCCAGCAGCGATGCGAAGATCGGAATGTCTCCGTAGCGCAGGTCATCCACCTCGCCGCGCACGGTGTCCAGATCCGAAGGTGCAGCCGGCGATACCGCCGCGTTCCTCACCAGCAGGTCGACGGCACGTTCGACTGCCTGGGCTTCATTGTGCAGGGACGCCGGATGCCAGAGCATCCGCCCGAGCTCGGCATAGGCCATGGTCGGCCGCCGCACGTCCCGCACCTGGCACCCTTCGAACCCCGCCAGCAACGGCATCAGCTCGCCCTTCGCATCCAGCGCGCGCAGGCGCCCACTGGCATCGACGAAACCCTCGCTGATGTGGTCCCAGTACAACGAGACATCCGGCTGCGGGCTCGGATGGTTCTGTGCGATGGCGACTTCCGCCTCGACCAGGCCCAGCCGCGCCGACGCGGTCCCGTCTTCGATGATCACCGGCACTTGCACCCGTGGCTGCTCGCCCGGCAGCGCGCCGGCGGCGGACAGGTCCACTCCTTCCATGCCGAGGCCGGTGGTGCGGAACGGCACGATACCGGTGCGCAGCACGGAATTGCGCATCAGTTTGACGGCCGTGTCGTAGGCATCGCCCAAGCCTGAGGGTTCGACGTCGATGACGCGCGAAAACACACTTTCGGCGTCGACCACCACCGGCACCGGCCCGACTGCAATCAGGTTCTCAAGATGGATGTCGGTACCCCCGACCAGGCGCAGGATCGCCAGCCAGTGACCGAGGCCGCGGTAATAGGCACGCAGCTCTTCGTCACCGGAACAATAGCGGTGCGCCGCGAATGCGGCCCAGCCGTGGCTGCCACGATCAACCACGCGGGGCACGCGTACCCGGTCCGCGCCTTCGCCGAAGACTGCGGCAAGCAGGCCATCGAGCGTGGCATCGATGCGCAGCGAGCGTGGCTTGTACATCAGCGTGCCGCCGTCGAACTGCAGCCGCGCCACTGTGCGGCCGCCGCCATGCAGGTCACCCCGCCCCAGCGAGACGGCACGCAACGCTCCTGCCGGCCGGTCGAGCAGCTCCGTCAGCAGCGCGCGATCACTGCCGATGCGCGCGGCCAGCTCCACCACGGCCGCGCATTGCCCTTCGAGCATGCGCGACAGCCGCGGCAACAGCACCGGGTAGCGTCGCTGCAGATGCTCCTGGAAGCCCTCGCTGGTGGCGAGGGCCATGAATTCGTCCAGCGCACCGGCGCTGTCAAGCGGGCCGATGTCACCGCCGCGCGCGGCGGCATGCAGTTCAAGCAGCAGCACGCGATTGAGCTTGAGCTGGGCATGCTCACGAAGCGCCGCATCGCCCTGCCCGTGCAGCAGCTTGCGTTCGTCCGGATGCAGGTCGATAGCGGGGTCATGCAGGCCAGCGGCCAACGCGGCGCGCGCATCGGCAAGAAAATGTTCGGTGATGCGCGCAAACGCGGCCGCAGCCGGAGAAGCGGTCATTACGCCCCCTGCAAAGTGTCCAGAGTCTGTTCCAGTGGCCGGCACGCAGCGCAAACCGCTGCGTACCGGCTCGGGCTACATCAACAGCACAGGCAGTGATTGACCACCGACATCGTGGTGGTGCACTCGGTACCACCACCGGTGATCAGGGTGTCGGAGGCCGACGTGAGCGCGGACTCGGTGGCCGCAGCGCCATAGATGAACAGCGAACCGGCGGGGTTGGCGCACCCATCCACATCGTCCGAGCCGTTGAGCCAGCCGGACACAACATCGTCATTCAGATCCATTCGCAATCTCCTGTCATTCACAACATGAGGCGTTGAGAACGTGGATCGATTCCACGTTCCTTCGGATACGGCCAGTCCCTGGCATCAACTTCATGCTGCGAGCGATACTGGATGACAGGTACTGCCGCCCGTGCACACTGCATCGGCATTCGATGCGGCGTCAAGCTGCGCTGCGGCAGGCACGCGGATGCACGGCACGCGCAACACGGAAGGGCGCGTGCATGGCCGGGATGTGAGATGCGGGGATGGCCGGCCGGTGGCCGGCACCTCCAGGGACAGGCTCAGCGCTTCAGCTGCGCAAGAATCTCGCGGGTCATCGGATCGGCGATCGCCACGTCCTCACCCTGCAACGCCGGCAGCAGGCCACTGGCCAGCTGCTTGCCCAGCTCGACACCGAACTGGTCGAAGGCATTGATGTTCCAGATCACCGATTGCACGTACACGGCGTGCTCGTACATCGAGATCAGCGCGCCCAATGCCTGCGGGGTGAGTGCATCAAGCAGGATCAGCGTGCTCGGGCGGCCGCCCGGATAATCGCGGTGCGGATCGTCGCTGCTCTGGCCATTGGCCAGCGCCTCGGTCTGTGCCAGCAGGTTGGCCAGCAGGGCCTGATGATTGATCGTGTAGGGATCATCGTTGTGCACGCAGCCGATGAAATCGGCCGGCACGATGCTGGTGCCCTGGTGCAGCGCCTGGAAGAAGCTGTGCTGCGCATCGGTGCCCGCCCCGCCCCACCACACCGGCACGGTGTCGGTGGTGACCGGCTGGCCATCACGCTGCACGCGCTTGCCCAGGCTCTCCATCACCAGCTGCTGCAGGTAGGCCGGCAGCAGCGCCAGGCGCTGGTCGTAGGTCATCACCGCATGCGTGGCACAGCCCAGCAGGTTGCGGTTCCAGATGTCGGTCAGGCCGTGCAGCACCGGCAGGTTGCGCTCCAGCGGTGCGTCCAGCGCATGCGCATCCATCTGCGCCGCGCCTTCCAGCAGCTGCTCGAAACGCTCGAAGCCGATCGCCAGCGCGATCGGGAAACCGACCGCCGACCACAGCGAATAACGGCCCCCCACCCAGTCCCACATCGGCAGCACGCGCTCGGCGGCAATCGCGAAGGCCTTGGCGGCGCGCTCCGGATTGGCGCTGACCGCGTACAGGCGCTCGCTGCCACCGAGCCAGTCGTGCAGGATCTGGCCGTTGAGCAGGGTTTCCTGGGTACCGAAGGTTTTGGAGATCAGGATGCCGGCGGTCTTTGCCGGATCCAGCGTGGCCAGCGTGCGCTGCATGGCGGCGCCGTCCACGTTCGACACGAAATGCACGCGCAGGCGCGCGCCGCTGACCGGGCGCAGCGCATCGGCCACCAGGCGCGGGCCGAGATCGGAACCGCCGATGCCGACGCTGACCACGTCGGTCACGCCGCTGTCTTCCAGCGCGCGCACCAGCACGCCCATGCGCTGGCGGATTCCGCGCGCAGTGGCATAGGCCTCGGCCGCCACCGGCGCATCGACCACATCGCCACGCAGTGCGGTATGCAGCGCAGCGCGGCCTTCGGTCAGGTTGACCTGTTCGCCGCGGAACAGGCGATTGATGGCCCCGCCGACATCACGCTCGGCGGCCAGTGCCAGCAACGCCTGCAGCGCCGCGGCATCGTACTTCTGCCGGGCAAAGTTGACGTACAACGGACCGACCCGCAGCGCCAGGTCCTGGACGCGGCCGGGTTCGGCGGCGAGCAGGCTGGGAATGCTTGCGCCCTTCAGGCGCTGGGCGTGGGAATGCAGCGAGTCGAATCCGTTGTTCGTTGTCATGCGGCCTGGGTCGGGATCGTGTCGTTGGTGTGGGTGATCTGGTTGCTGCCATCAACGTACACCAGCTTCGGCTTGAAGCTGTCGGCTTCCTGCTCGGTCATGCTGGCGAACGCGGCGATGATGATGATGTCACCGACCTGCACGTGGCGCGCGGCGCCACCGTTGAGCGAGACAACGCCGCTGCCTGCTTCGGCGCGGATGGCATAGGTCGAGAAGCGCGCACCGTTGGTCACGTCCCAGATGTGCACCTGCTCGAACTCGCGGATGCCGGTGGCAGCCAGCAGGTTGTCGTCGATGGCGATCGAGCCTTCGTAGTTCAGCTCGGAATGGGTGACGGTGGCGCGGTGGATCTTGGTCTTGAGCAGGGACAGGTGCATGGGGGCGCTGCGACGGCAAAGGAAAGAGCGGATTCTAGCACCCGCTTGGGCGTGGTCAGGGGCCTGCCGCAGGACGCTGAAGGCCGTTCAGGCGTCCTCGCCCGGCGGGGCTGCCGGGATCGCGCACTGGCGGTGCCGCCCGTGGACAGGCGGAACACGGTGTGGAAGACCAGCCCGGCGACCCCGCCGAAGCCCTCTGCAGCCAGCACCAGCAGGCCATAGCCAACCACATCGAAGGTGTCGACGTAACACAGGCGCTGCAGCAGCGGACCGCTGTCCTCACCCGGCCAGGTACAGATGGCCATGACCAGCGCCGCCAGCCCGAAGCCGACCCACACGAAGCGGCCCCGGCGCAGGCGATGCTGAGACTGCTGGAACAGCGCCATCGGCAGCAGCACGGCAATGGCACCGCAGGCGGCCAGCACGAACATCAGTCCGCCGCCGTTGAGCGCCGGTAGCGGTGTGCGCCTGAATTCGAGTGCGAACAACAGGCCGCCCACCAGCTGGGCCGGCAGCATGCCGGCAGCCAGCACCGCCAGGATCGAGGCCTGGGCAAGGCGGCCGGTGTCAGTGGCAGGGGTCTTCATGTCCTGTCTCCCATCCGTGGGAAGGTGGGAGGCGCCCGTTGCGGGCGCCCCGGAGCCGCATGCGGCTCAGAATTCCAGGTTGTCGATCAGCCGGGTACTGCCCAGGCGCGCGGCAATCAGCGCCACGCGGCCACCGCCGTCGAAAGTCGGCTCGGCCAGCTCCGGGGTGCGCAGCACCGCGTAGTCGACCTGGAAACCGGCCGCCTGCAGCGCGGCCGTCGCATCGGCCTCGATCTGCGTGCGCGACTGGCCAGCCACATAGCCTTCGCGCATGCCCAGCAGGGTGCGGTGAAGGGCAATCGCGACCGGACGCTGTTCGGCGCTCAGGTACTGGTTGCGCGAACTCTTGGCCAGGCCATCCTCGTCGCGCACGATCTCCGCACCGACGATCTGGATCGGGAACGACAACTCGGCCACCATCTGCCTGATCACGGCCAGCTGCTGGTAGTCCTTGCGGCCGAACACCGCCACATCCGGCTGCACCTGCAGGAACAGGCGCGCCACCACCGTGCACACGCCGTCGAAGTGGCCCGGGCGGCTGGCGCCCTCCAGCACTTCGCTCACGCCCGGGGCGTGCATCTGCGTGGTCTTGTCCACGCCCAGCGGGTACATCGCCTCCACGCTGGGCAGCCACACGGCATCGCAGCCGACCTGCTCCAGCCCGGCCACATCGGCCTCGGGCGTACGCGGGTAGCGACTGAAGTCTTCATTGGGTCCGAACTGGGTCGGGTTGACGAAGATGCTCGCCACCACCTTGTCGGCGTACTGGCGCGCCAGGGTCACCAGCGAATGATGGCCGCCATGCAGGTTGCCCATGGTCGGCACCAATGCCACGCGCAGGCCTTCGCGCTTCCACTGGCCGATCTGCTCGCGCAGTGCGCCGAGCTCGTTGAAGGTCTGGATCATTGGGCGTAGGCGTGCTGTTCGTCAGGGAAGCTGCCGTCGCGCACGGCGTCGGCATAGGCGCGGGTGGCACCGGCCACCGAACCGCCTTCGGCAAGGAAATCCTTGACGAACTTCGGGCGGCGATGACCGCTGTCCAGGCCGAGGAAATCATGCAGCACCAGCACCTGGCCATCGCACTGCGGGCCGGCGCCGATGCCGATGGTCGGCACGTCCACCGCCGCCGTGACTTCGGCAGCGACCGGGGTCGGCACGCATTCGAGCACCATGATGCTGGCACCTGCGGCGGCCACGGCCCTGGCATCTTCCACCAGCTGGCGCGCGGCATCGCCACGGCCCTGGATCTTGAAGCCACCCAGGCGCAGCACCGACTGCGGGGTCAGGCCCAGATGCGCGCAGACCGGGATCTCGCGCTCGACCAGATAGCGGATGATGTCGACCTTGAAGCCGGCACCTTCGATCTTGACCATCTCGGCACCGGCCTGCAGCAGCTGCAGCGAGGCATCCAGCGCGCGTTCGGGCGTAGCGTCGGCGCCAAACGGCAGGTCGGCCACCAGCAGCGCACGCTGCAGTACGCGGGCCACGGCGCGGGTGTGGTAGACCATGTCGGCCACGGTCACCGGCAGGGTCGAATCATGGCCCTGCACGACCATCCCCAGCGAATCGCCGATCAGGATCAGGTCAACGCCGTTTGCGTCAAAAGTGCGGGCAAAGCCGGCGTCGTAGGCGGTCAACATGACCAGCTTCTGGCCATTGCGCTTGGCCTCGGCCAGGGCGGGAACGGTCCAGGGCTTGCTGTCTGCGTGGGTGCTCATGTGCTGATAACCGGGGGAGATAACCCGGGCATTATCACTCTATCGGCGCGATCCCGCAGGCATCCACCCGCATCACTGCATCCCGCACGCGTCCATGGCCGGGAATGGCCAGATCCGGTGCGATTTCGGCCAGTGGCACCAATACGAAGGCACGCTCGTGCAGGTACGGGTGCGGCACCTGCAGCCCGGGCTGGTCGAGTTCCTGCGCGCCGTACAGCAGCAGGTCCAGGTCCAGCGCGCGCGGGCCCCAGTGCACCGCCGGATCACGGACGCGGCCGAAGCGCTGCTCCAGTGCCAGCATCGCCTGCAGCAGCTCATCGGCTGGCAGCGCGGTATCGACCGCGGCCACCGCATTGACGAACGGCGGCTGGTCCTGGTTGCCCCAGGCCGGCGTGGCATACAGGCGCGAGGCCTGCTGCAGGCGGGTCCCGGGCAGCCCGTCCAGCGCGGCAATTGCCGTGCCGACGGTCTCAGCCGCGTCGCCGAGGTTGGCGCCGAGGCCGATCCAGGCAAGGGTCATCGCTTACTCGCCCGCCGCACCGGCCGGGGCACCCGGGCGACGACGACGGCGGCGACGCTTGCGCGGTGCTCCGCTTTCGTCATCTCCCTCTTCGCTGTGCATCGCATCCAACGACGACTCCAGTTCGCGCCCGGACTGCGCCTGCGCCTCGCGCCAGAACTCGACATCGGCGGCGTGCTCGGCCGAAGCCACCTGGCGCAGGCTGAGGAAATCGAACGCAGCACGGAAGCGCGGATGGGTCAGGGTGCGGAACACGCGCTTGCGCTGGCGCGAGCCGAAACGCGACTGCAGCAGCCAGATCTCCTGCATCGGCAGCGAGAAGCGGCGCGGCAGCGCGATGGTGCTCAGCTGCTGCACGGTCACACGGTCGGCGGCACGCCGCTGTGCCTCTTCCGGTGCCACGCCCTGCTTGAGCAGGGTCGCCTGCGCGCGGCAGTAGGCCGGCCACAGCAGCAGCGCGAACAGGAACGCCGGCGAGACCGGCTCGTCATTGGCAACGCGCGCATCGGTGTTGGCCAGGCCCTCGACCAGCATGCGGCGCAGCGCGCCGGTGCGGTTGGACTTGAGCGCCTTGGCACTTTCCGGGAACAGCACATCCAGCAGGCCGTAGCGCTCCAGGCCTTCGAAGCTGGCCACGCCATGCCCGGACAGGAACAGCTTGAGCACTTCCTCGAACAGGCGCGCCGGCGCGGCTTCGTTGAGCAGGCCAGCCAGATGCGGAATCGGCGCGGCGGTGCCCTCTTCGATCTGGAAACCGAGCTTGGCCGCCAGGCGCACCGCGCGCAGCATGCGTACCGGGTCCTCGCGGTAGCGCTGCTCGGGGTCGCCGATCAGTTTCATCAAGCGCGCCTGCACGTCTTCAAAGCCGCCGGTGTAGTCACGCACCGAGAAGTCCTCGATGGCGTAATACAGGGCGTTGCAGGTGAAGTCGCGGCGGACGGCGTCGTCTTCGATGGTGCCGTACACGTTGTCGCGCACGAGCATGCCGTTTTCCATCTCGCGGTCGCCGCTGCCGTCATCGCTGTTGGCACGGAAGGTGGCGACTTCGATGATCTCGCGGCCGAATACCACGTGGGCCAGGCGGAAGCGGCGGCCGATCAGGCGGCAGTTGCGGAACAGCTGCTTGACCTGTTCGGGCGTGGCGTCGGTGGCCACGTCGAAATCCTTGGGTTGGCCATTGACCAGCAGGTCACGCACCGCGCCGCCGACAAGATAGGCGCCGAAGCCGGCATCGCGCAGGCGATAAAGCACGCGCAGGGCGTTCGGGCTGATGTCCTTGCGGGAGATCGTGTGCTGGTCGCGCGGGATGACGCGCAGGCTGAACGGTGATGTAGCAGAGGAAATGATGTTGGCGCTTCCGGTTGAAGTTTCGGGATTGCCCAATGGCATCGAGGTGCATATACTAGCGCTCCTGCCTCGGCAGCGACACAGTTACGCTCCCTTCGTCTAGTGGTTAGGACGTGGCCCTCTCAAGGCTAAAACAGGGGTTCGAGTCCCCTAGGGAGCGCCAGTCGCCGCAGCAGGAACCGAAAAAGCCCGCCTCGTGCGGGCTTTTCTGTTTTCCGGGATTGCCGATGGTTGTGGTCGGGTTGGTCGCGTTGGCGCCTCCCTGTTCCTGCGCGGGAGGGGGCGGGCCACCCTTTTCTGGACACGCAAAAGCCCATCCATGGTGCTCGATGGCGCCTTGCTCGAGTGCGCCATCCTGCGCACTCGGCAAGACCGGGGCTGGGCGTCCTGCCCAGCCCGTCCGGCGCATGCGCCGAACCCATGGCGCCAACGGTCCTGCCCTGGGTGACCCCACCGACTCTGGACGGTTTCCCGCGAACTGCGGCAACAACCGACCAGCGCTTCGCCCCATCCGCACGCACCATGAAACTGTCAGGAGGGGGCAGGCCGCCCTCTCCAGGACCGTTGGCGCCATGGATGGCGCCATCGAGCACCATGGATGGGCTCTTGCGTGTCCTGGAGAGGGCGGCCTGCCCCCTCACACTCTGGACAAGCAGGCGCCAACGGAACGCAACCGAAGCCAGTCGCCGTCAGCCTTCCATCTGCTCCAGTTCCTTGCCCTTGGTCTCGCGAACATGGCGGACGACGAAGAAGATCGAGAGGATCGCTGCGACCGTATAGATGCCGTAGGCCCCGGCCAGGCCGATACCGGCCAGCAGCATCGGGAAGGTCACGGTGATCGCGAAGTTCGAGGTCCACTGCGCCGCGCCGGCCACCGCCAGTGCCGGGCCGCGGATCTGGTTCGGGAACATCTCGCCCAGCATCACCCACATCACCGGGCCCCAGGACATGTTGAAGAACACCACGTAGACGTTGGCCGCGACCAACGCGAGCCGGCCCATGCCATCGGACAGCTGCAGGCGGCCCTCGGCCAGGCTGCCACTGGCAAAGGCCACCACCATCAGCACCAGCGCCACCGACATACCGACTGAACCGACCCACAGCAGCGGCTTGCGGCCGATGCGGTCGATCAGCAGCACGGTCAGCAGGCAGGCCCCGATGCTCAGTGCACCCGACAGCACGTTGATCAGCAGCGCATCGCTTTCCGAGAAACCGACCGCCTGCCACAGCACTGCCCCGTAGTAGAACACCACGTTGATGCCGACCAGCTGCTGGAACATGGCCAGACCGATGCCGACCCAGAGGATCGGGCGCAGCCGGCCGGTGGCCCTGTCGAGCAGATCACTGAAACGCGGCTTGTGCTGATCCTGCGCCAGGCTGGCTTCGATCTCGGCCTGCTTGGCCGCCGCCGCGCCGTCGCCGTACAGCCGCGACAGCACCGCCCTCGCCTGCGCCTGCCGCCCCTTCAGCACCAGGAAGCGCGGGCTTTCCGGAATCACCAGCAACAGCAGCAGGAACAGCGCCGACGGCAACGCCTGCATCCAGAACATCCAGCGCCAGGCTTCGTGGCCCAGCCACAGCGGCTCGGTTGACGCTCCCGCTGCGCGGGCCAGCAGGTAGTTGCTGAGAAAGGCCGCGAACAGACCACAGATGATGGCCATCTGCTGCACCGTGGCCAGGCGACCGCGATAGCGCGCCGAGGCCACTTCGGCGATGTAGGCTGGTGACATCACGCTGGCCGCGCCTACGGCGAAGCCGCCGAGCACGCGCGCGGCGATGAACAGCCAGGAGGCATGGGCGGCGCCGGCGCCCAGCGCCGAGACCAGGAACATCAATGCCGAGACGATCAGTACGCCGCGGCGCCCCAGGCGATCCCCCAGCCAGCCGGCCAGGAAGGCGCCGATCGCGCAGCCCAGCAGCATCGAAGCAACTTCGAAACCCAGTGCCGCTTCGCTGGAGTTGAAGGCCTGGCGCAGGCCATCGACCGTGCCATTGATGACACCACTGTCGAAACCGAACAGGAATCCACCGAGGGTGGCCACGCAACTGATCAGGACGATGAACGCGGTGTTCTCACCGCCGTGCGGGGCGGTGCCGGTCTGGGTTTGGGACATGGACGATCCTGCTGGAAAGGGAATTCGGCCACCCCTGCGGCCGATGGCCCGCAGCGTCGCACAGGCCTGGCCGTGCCGCCAATGGGCGCAGTGGTCGCGCCTGCCAGACGCCCGTTTTCCGCCCCGCGCCGACACCGGGGGCCAACCTGTTCTAGAATTGTCAGGTTCAGGAATCGATCCACCCCCAGCCCATGCCCTTTGTCGTCACCGAAAACTGCATCAAGTGCAAACACACCGATTGCGTGGAAGTGTGCCCCGTGGATTGCTTCCACGAAGGCCCGAACTTCCTGGTGATCGACCCGGATGAGTGCATCGACTGCACCCTCTGCGAGCCGGAGTGCCCGGTCAACGCGATCTTCCCGGAGGACGATGTCCCCGCCGGGCAGGAAGGCTTCGTCGCCCTCAATGCCGAACTGGCAAAGGAGTGGCCGGTGCTGACCGTGCGCAAGGACCCGCCCGCCGACGCCGGCGAATGGGACGGCAAGCCGGACAAGCTGAAGCTGCTGGAGCGCTGAGAAGCGCCCGCTGCGGCAACGAAAAAGGGCGCCACGGGCGCCCTTTTTCGTTCTCGGCAGGTGCCAACCGCGTGATCCGGTAGGTGCCAACCTTGGTTGGCACAGAAGCGCCGACCAAGGTCGGCCTCTACCCGGGCACGTGCGGACCTGGGCCCACACCCACCCGACCGGCTCTTACTGGGCCAGCTTCGCCTTCAGTGCGGCAATCAGCTTGACCGGCGCTTCGGCAGTGGCCGGCAGGCCACGCGGGTCGACCGCGGAGATGTAGGCGCCAGCATCGACCGCAACCACGCGGACCAGGAAGTTGCTGCCTTCGTAGGCCACGTCGTACGAGCCCAGCAGCTGCGCGCGGCTGGCGATGGTCACGCCTTCCACGCCTTCCAGCGCGGTGCCGACCTTGGCGAAAGCCTCGTCCTTGCCGCCGGCGATGGTGAAACCGGTGTTGCCCACGGCCGGGGCCGCAGCCACCGGCGCCGCCGGCTTGGTCGCCGAAGCCAGCGTCGGCACCTTGTTGTCGGAGGTGGCGTTGGGCAGGTTCAGGTCCGGCGGCACTTCCAGCGGACGCATTTCCGGGGCCAGGGCGTAGTCGCCCTTGACGCCACGCTTGAAGCAACCGGTGGTGCCGGCCGCGACAGCTACAGCAAGCAGGGCGTAGGACAGCACGCGGACGGTGGAAACGGATTGACGCATGTGAATCTCCTGGGTCAGACCAAGACGGAAGGTCAGTGGCTGGAAAGGGCTTCGAGGGCGGCGATGTCGCCGGCAAGATGGTCGGCAGCCGCATGATGCGCCGCCGACAGCGGCAGCAGCGGCAGGCGCAGGTCGTGGCCGATGCCGATGCGGCGCAGCAGCGCCTTGACCGGAATCGGGTTCGGCTCGACACCGCAGAAGTCGTGGAATGGCTGCAGGCGCGCATCCCACGACCCGGTGGCTTCGTGGTCATGGGCGGCGGCCAGCTCGCACATGCGGCGATAGGCGCCGGGCAGCACGTTGGAACCGACCGAAACCAGGCCGTCGATACCGGCCTGGATCGATCGTGCGGCCGTGCCGTCATCGCCACTGAGCACCGCGAACTGCGGGCTGCGCAGCGCCAGCAGCGCCTGCACCCGGCCGGTGTCGCCCACCGCTTCCTTGATGCCGACGATATTGGGATGGCCGGCCAGTTCGGCCACGGTCTCCGGCTGCATGTCGCAACCGGTGCGGCCGGGCACGTTGTACAGCACGACCGGCAGCCCGCCCTGGTCGGCAACCGCGCGGTAGTGCGCGATCAGGCCGGCCTGGGTCGGCCGCACGTACGGCGGGGTCACCACCAGCGCATGGCTGGCACCCAGCGCGGCGGCGCGGCGGGTCTGTTCGATGGTTTTGGCCGTACCCGACAGGCCGGTACCGGCCATGACCGGGATGCGGCCGCCGATGCGCTCGACCGCGCTGGCCAGCAGCAGGTCGTACTCGGCATCGGTGAGGGTCGCCGCTTCGCCGGTCGAGCCGGCTACGACAACGCCATGGACGCCACCTTCCAGTTGCAGATGCAGCAGGCGCTGCCAACCGTCGGGATCGAGGGCGCCGTCGGCCCGGAACGGGGTCGCCAGCGCGGTGATGAGGCCGGAAAGGGACAAGGACGTGCTGCTCTTGGCTGGGAAGGGAAAACGCCCGCCACGAAAGGCCGGGGGCGACCTGAATGTTACTTGCGGCGCGAAAGCACGGGCAAGTATGCTGGACACCGGTGGATCCCCGCCTCTGGCGGGCATTCAGACTAACGCATGCATTACCCGGAATCGCCTTGACCGACACCACCCCGCGCCCTGCGCCGAGCGAAAACCACCTCCTGATCAACGCCTATACGACGCATCCGGAGTCTCCCCTGCTGTCCGTCACCCGCCGCATCGCCGACAGCGGCTGCAATCTGGTGGACGCGCGCCTGGCCACGGTCGGCCGCGATGTCTCGGTCACCGCCCTGGCCACCGGCTCCTGGGACTCGGTGGCCAAGCTGGAAGCGATGCTGACCCGGCTGGAGCGCGAGGAAGGCCTGAAGCTGGTCTGGTACCGCACCGCTGCCAAGCAGGCGCAGTCCAACCTGCTGCCGTACATCGTCGAAGTGATCGCCGCCGACAAGCCGGGCATCCTGTTCCAGCTGGCCGATTTCTTCGACCGCCAGGGCATCACCATCGAGAACCTGCAGAGCACGCGCTACCGCGCCATGCAGACCGGTGCGGAAATGTTCAGCGCGCAGGTCACCATCGGCGTGCCGGCCAACATGCACATCGCCGCGCTGCGCGACGATTTCCTTGAATTCTGCGACCACCTGAACCTGGACGCGATCATGGACCCGATGAAGTTCTGAATGAATTCCTGATTTTTCGCGCGTCCCTCACGGGCGCGTGGCGTTTCATGCAATTGTCGTAGAAAGAACCCAGGCTCGACAGAAGGACCTCATGAACAACGGCGACACCCTGGACAGCACCACCCTCTCCCTGCCGCTGGCCCTGTCCGGTGGCGACCAGGCCACTCTCGGCGATTACGCCGGCCACTGGCTGGTGCTGTACTTCTATCCCAAGGACAGCACCCCCGGCTGCACCACCGAAGGCATCGACTTCAACGCGCTGCTGCCGAAGTTCCGCAAGGCCGGTGCGGTCGTGCTCGGTGTCTCCCGCGATTCGGTGAAGTCGCACGACAACTTCTGCGCCAAGCAGGGCTTCAACTTCCCGCTGGTCAGTGATGGCGACGAAGCACTATGCAGCGCCTTCGACGTGATCAAGATGAAGAACATGTACGGCAAGCAGGTATGTGGCATCGAACGCAGCACCTTCCTGATTTCCCCCGACAGCCGCATCGTGCAGTCCTGGCGCAAGGTCAAGGTTGCCGGCCATGCCGATGCCGTTCTCGCCGAACTGAAGGCCTCCCAGTCCAAGTGAGTCCCACTGCCTACTGTGTCTGCCATCACCCTGCCCTGCGGCAGGCCGTGATGGTTTTTCCCTGTCCGTAACCAGGAATCGACGATGACCCGAGGCAAGCGCATCTACGTGCTGGATACCAACGTGCTGATGCACGATCCCACCGCGCTGTTCAAATTCGAGGAGCACGACGTTTACCTGCCCATGCAGGTGATCGAGGAGCTGGACAACGGCAAGAAGGGCACATCCGAAGCGAGCCGCAATGCCCGCCAGGTGAGCCGCTTCCTCAACGAGCTGGTGCAGGCGTCCGGCCTGGACAACCTGGCCGACGGCATTCCGCTGCAGCGCCCCAATGGGCTGCAGCTGCGCGGCAAGCAGAGCGCCGGCAAGCTGCGCTTCCAGACCAGCCATTTCGACGCCGGGAAGAGCTTCGGCCAGGTGATCCCGGACAACGCCATTCTCGGCGCGATCCTGGCCCTGAAGGAAGAAACCCCGGACCTGCCGGTGGTGTTCGTTTCCAAGGACATCAACCTGCGGATCAAGGCGGCGATCGCCGGCATCGTGTCCGAGGACTACGAGAACGATCGCGCGCTGGACGATTTCAGCCTGCTCTACACCGGCGCCACCGAGCTGCCGGAAGACTTCTGGAAGCGCCACGGCGAAGACCTGCGCAGCTGGAGCGACAAGGGCCGTACCCATTACGAAATCCAGGCACTGGACGGCGAAGAGTGGTATCCGAACCAGTACATCTACCTGCCCGGCGAAGATGAAGTCGAGCTGCGCGTCAGCCGCGTGGTCGGCGACGGCAAGGTGGTGCTGTCGCTGGTCGACGATTTCCGCCATGGCAGCCATGCCGTGTGGGGCATCAGCGCACGCAACCGCGAGCAGAACTTCGCGCTCAACGCGCTGATGGATCCGGAGATCGACTTCGTCACCCTGCTCGGCACCGCCGGCACCGGCAAGACCCTGCTGGCACTGGCTGCAGGCCTGGCGCAGACGATGGACCAGCAGCGCTACCGCGAGATCATCATGACCCGCGCCACGGTCAGCGTCGGCGAGGACATCGGTTTCCTGCCCGGCACCGAGGAAGAGAAGATGACGCCGTGGATGGGCGCGCTGACCGACAACCTGGAAGTGCTGACGCACAACCAGGAAGGCGGCACTTGGGGCCGCCAGGCGACCAACGACCTGCTCGCCAGCCGCATCAAGATCCGCTCGATGAACTTCATGCGCGGCCGCACCTTCCTGTCGCGCTACCTGATCCTGGACGAGGCGCAGAACCTCACCCCGAAGCAGATGAAGACCTTGATCACCCGTGCCGGCCCCGGCACCAAGATCGTCTGCCTGGGCAACGTCGAGCAGATCGACACCCCGTACCTGACCGAGACCACCTCGGGCCTGACCTACGCGGTGGATCGCTTCAAGAACTGGCCGCACAGCGCGCACATCACCCTGCGCCGTGGCGAGCGTTCGCGCCTGGCCGACTACGCTTCGGAGGTATTGTGAGCCGCTGCACCCGACTGCTGCTGCCCACGGCTGCGATCGCCCTCGCAGCCGCGCTGGGTGCCTGCACCACCACGCGCGGCCCGGCCAGCGTGCCGACCGCCGAGCGTACCGGACAGTCCTGGGTGGTCACCCGCCCGATCATCGCCGCGCAGGTGCTCGACACCTGCTCGCGACCCAGCCCCGGCCGCGAGGCCGGGCGGGTCAGCGGCTACTGGGCGCCCAGCCGGCAACAGGTCGACCAGCTGGAAGCGAAGCTGTCCTCGCTGGAGGCGCAGGTGCCGAAGGTGCTGGACTTCGATCGCCAGTACGTCGGCATCGAAAGTGCCGGCAAGCGGCTGATCTACATCAACGCCTTCCACCTGCCCGCCGACAGCGGCGTCAATCCGGCCCGTGAAGCGATCCGCGTCTGCGATGGCGGTGCACAGTTCTGGGGCGCCGTGTTCGACCCGGCCAGCAACACCTTCAGCGAGCTGCAGTTCAACGGCGGCTTCGGCGGGCCCTGAGGGGCCCTGCCGATGGGAATACGCCTGCCCACCTGGGTCTGGATCGGTGCGGTTGCGCTCTCGTGCGTGGCCGGCATGGTCAACGTGGTCGGTTTTCTGGGTTTCGAGCACCAGGCGGTCAGCCACATGACCGGCAGCACCAGCCAGCTGGGCATGGCGCTGGCCCAGGGCGACTGGCGTGCGGTCGGGCATCTGTGGGGCCTGCTGATCGCCTTCTCGCTGGGCGCGATGCTCAGCGGCCTGTTGATCCAGGACAGCGCCCTGCAGCTGGGGCGTCATTACGGCGTTGCGCTGGCGCTGGAATCGGCGCTGCTGCTGGTGGCCATTCCGCTGTTCGAACAGCACCAGATCTGGGGCGCACTGGCCGCCGCCATGGCCTGCGGCCTGCAGAATGCGATGGCCACCACCTTCAGCGGCGCAGTGGTGCGCACCACCCACCTCAGCGGCATGTTCACCGACCTCGGCATCGGCCTGGGGCACCTGCTGCGTGGGCTGCCGCTGCAGGTTCGCCGACTGACCCTCAGCGGGCTGATCATCAGCGGCTTCCTCGCCGGTGGCATCCTCGGCGCCTGGTTGTTCGTGCGCTGGCAATACGATGCCCTGCTCGCCCCCGCCCTGCTGACCGGCCTGACCGGGCTGGGCTATGTGCTGTACCAGCAGTGGGCGCGCTGGCGGCATTGAGTCAAGGACATCCACGCATGGCGCGGAGCTACCTTCCCCAGCGGGACCACGGCACAATCGCTGGATGAGCCCGACCACTCCCGTATCCGCCCTCACCATCGCCGGCTCCGACTCCGGCGGTGGTGCTGGAATCCAGGCCGACCTGAAGGCGTTCGCCGCACATCGCGTGCATGGCCTGTCGGCGATCGCCGCGCTGACCGCACAGAACACCCGCGGCGTGACCGCCGTGCACGTGCCGCCGGTCGACTTCCTGCGTGCGCAGCTGGAGGCCTGTTTCGATGATTTCGATATCCACGCGGTGAAGCTCGGCATGCTGGCCAACGCCGAGGTGATCAACGTCGTTGCCGACACACTGCAGCGCCATCGCCCACCGCACGTGGTGCTGGACCCGGTGATGGTCGCCACCAGTGGCGCACGCCTGCTGGAAGACAGCGCCCTGCAGGCGATGCGTGAGCGCCTGATTCCCCTTGCCACGCTGATCACCCCGAACACACCGGAAGCAGAACTGCTGGTCGGGCGGAACATCGGCAACGGTAACGATGCCGAGCAGGCCGCCTCCGCCCTGCTCGACCTCGGTGCCGGTGCCGTTCTGCTCAAGGGTGGCCATCTGCATGAGGGCAACCGCGTGATCGACCGCTACTTCGACGGCGTCAGCAGCGAAGAATTCATCCACGCCCGCCTGCCGCTGGATGCGCACGGCACCGGCTGCACGCTGGCCTCTGCCATTGCCGCGCAGCTGTGCAACGGCCTGAGCCTGGCCAATGCCTGCGAGGCCGGCATCGACTATGTCGCGCGCGGGCTGCAGAGGGGCTACGCCCCCGGCCGCAGCGAGGTGCTGGTGCTCGATCACTTCGGCGCGGCACCGCACGCATGAGCCTGACGCCGGACACGCTTGCCGTGCAGTGCGAGGATGGCCATCGCTACGAGGTGATGGCCTGCGTGCCTGCGCAGCCCATCGCGCGCCTGCTGTGGCTGCCGGCGCTGGGCGTGGCCGCGCGCCACTACCTGCCGCTGGCACAGGCACTGGCCGCCAGGGGGGTGGTGGTCTACCTGCATGAGTGGCGCGGCAACGGCAGCAGTTCGCTGCGCCCGTCACGCACGCAGGACTGGGGCTATCGCGAGTTACTCGAACAGGATCTGCCGGCCAGCCAGGCCGTGCTGGCCGCCGCAGATGATGAAACTGGCCCGCTGCCCTGGATCATCGGTGGCCACAGCCTGGGCGGACAGCTGGCCTGCGTGCATGCCGGCCGCGCTCCGCAACACTTCAACCGGCTATGGCTGGCGGCCAGTGGCTCGCCGTTCTGGCGCGGCTTCCCCCCACCGCGCGGCTGGCTGCTGCCGTTGGTCTACCGCTTCCTGCCATGGATCGCGCAGCGCCAGGGCGTGCTGCATGGCCGTCGCCTCGGCTTCGGTGGCACCGAGGCACGCGGACTGATCGCCGACTGGGCGCGCGTCGGCCTGAACAACCACTACGCCGCCTTCGGCATGAGCGAAGACCTCGATGCGCAGATGGCGCGGGTGCACGGCAGTGCGCAGGCGGTGCTGATGGAACACGACTGGCTGGCGCCGGCCGGCTCGATGCGCACGCTGCTGGCGAAGCTGCCGAATGTGGACGCGCAGCTGCGCGTGCTGTCCGCGCAGGAACTGGGCACGCGTGCCGATCATTTCGCCTGGCTGAAAGCTCCGGACGCCGTGGCTGACTGCTTTTTCATTCAGTTGGGTGAAAATTTTCACAAAACTGTTGACGGTGCGCGCCGACATCCGCATAATTCCGCTCCTGTCGCAGGGCGCCCGTAGCTCAGTTGGATAGAGTACCTGGCTACGAACCAGGCGGTCGGGAGTTCGAATCTCTCCGGGCGCACCACTCGACAGGTTTCCAGCATCCGCCGCTGGAAATGCAGTAAAATTTGGAAGTAAGTTGATTGTGTACCGCGCGCCCGTAGCTCAGTTGGATAGAGTACCTGGCTACGAACCAGGCGGTCGGGAGTTCGAATCTCTCCGGGCGCACCATACACAGTCAGCACAACAAGTTTATGTAATTGGCGCCCGTAGCTCAGTTGGATAGAGTACCTGGCTACGAACCAGGCGGTCGGGAGTTCGAATCTCTCCGGGCGCACCATTACACCGAAACAGCAGGCCTCGGCCTGCTGTTTTTTTATGTGTGTTTTTCGGCAGGGCTGCGCCCTGCACCTGCAGATGCTTCAAGCCAAGGCAAGCCAAGCCAAGGCAACGGCAACGGCAACGGCAACAGCAACAGCAAAAGCTGGCATTCCGCGGGTTGGCGGGGCGGTGTCGGAGTGCGGGGACGCCGTGAACCCATCCCTGGGGGCTTGGCTGCGGCATCCATGCCGCGGACACCCCGCACTCCGACACCGCCCCACCTCTGACAGATTCCCGCGATCTGATGGATCCACGCCATGCGTGGATGAATCTCCATCGAATTCGAATATTTCGACAATTGATCGAACAGCATCCACGCATGGCGTGGATCTACCGTGTCGACCAAGGTCGACACCCACCAACCGCACCAGCACCGACAGATCGCCGGAAACTGTCGAAGGCGGGGTGGGTCCGGTTGCGGGAGTGTCCGCGGCATGGATGCCGCGGCCAAGCCCCCACGGACGGGTTTACGGCGTCTCCCGCAACCGGACCCACCCCGCCATCCATCAGGAAACCTGCTTTTGCTTTTGCTGTTGAGGTTGCCGGCCAGCGGCCGGCACTACCAGGGGTGCAGGGCGCAGCCCTGCCAAACCCCTACCCCCTGGCCATGGCCTGCCACCACTGCGACAGCAGCTCCGGCCTGCGCAGGCGCTCGCGCCACCAGCGCAGTGCCGCGCCATCCTCACCCGTGCGCCAGGCCAGCCAGAAGGTCTCTTCCGGCTTGTGTTCCTCCACCTCGCGGATCACCAGCTGCCCGCGTGCCACGGCAGCGCGCGCGCACGGCTCGGGCAGGAAACCGAAGCCCACGCCTTCGCATTGCAGCTTCAGCTTGCTGGCCATGTCCGGCACCGTCAGCATCTCCTGCCCCATCAACAGGCCGACCGTGCGCGGCAGCAGCCGCCGCGCCGAATCGGAAACGGCGATCGCGCAATGCTCGACCAGTTGCTCGCGACCCAGCACGCCCTCCACCGCGGCCAAGGGATGGTTGGGCGCAACCGCGAACACGAACTCCACCGTGCCCAGCGGCTCGACCACATACCCACCGCCACTGGGGCCCTCGCCCGGTGCGCCCACCAGCAGGTCGGCACGTCTGTCGAGCAGCGCTTCCCAGGTGCCGGACAGTGCCTCGCCGATCAGCCGCAGCCGGGTCGGCGCCTCGGCCTCACGGAATGCAGCGATGTCAGGGCCCAGCAGCCAGGTCGGGAACACCGAATCCACCGCCAGGGTCAGCTCGGTCTCCCAGCCCGATGCCACCCGGCGCACCCGCAGCTCCAGCTCCCGGGCCGCGCGCAGCAGGTGCCGGCCCTCGTCCAGCAGGGCGCGGCCGGCCTCGGTCGGCTCGGCGCGCGGCCCGACCCGGTCGAACAGCTGCACGCCCAGGTCTTCCTCCAGCTTGGCCACGGTGTAGGAAATGGTCGAGGGCACCTTGTGCAGGGCCTTGCCGGCACCGGCAAACGAGCCGCGGCGGTCGATGGCATCCAGGATCTGCAGGGCATCGAGGCTGAGCTTGAGCATTCGAATTTTTCGATGATGGCTGTCAAAACTATCCGTTTTTCAAACCCCGGGCGCAAGCGGATACTTCTCTCCAACGGGGAAACACGGCGGCTACCGCCCCACCCCGCCCCATCGAAACCATCGAACAAGGAGATTCCATCATGCTGCAGATCCGCAAGAGCGCTACCCGTGGCCTGGCCGAGCATGGCTGGCTGTCCTCGCGCCATACCTTCTCCTTCGCCAACTACTACGACCCCCGCTACGTCAGCTTCGGCCCGCTGCGGGTGATCAACGAAGACAAGGTGATTGGCGGCCAGGGCTTCGGCACCCACAGCCACAGCAACATGGAGATCGTTTCCTACGTGCTGGGCGGCGCGCTGGAGCACAAGGACTCGATGGGCACCGGCTCGGTGCTGCGCTACGGCGACGTGCAGCGCATGAGCGCCGGCAGCGGTGTCAGCCACAGCGAGTTCAACCACTCGGCCGACGAGACCGTGCACTTCCTGCAGATCTGGATCTTCCCGGATGCGGAGAACATCACCCCGTCCTACGAGGAGACCCACTTCACACCGGACAGCAAGCGCGGCCAGCTGCGCCTGATCGCTTCGCCGGACGGTGCCGACGGTTCGCTGCGCATCCACCAGGATGCCCGCATCTTCGCCACCATCCTCGATGGCGGCCAGAAGCTGCACCATGCGCTCGGCAACGGTCGTGGCGCCTACGTGCAGGTGGCCCGTGGCCAGTTGCAGGTGAACGGCATCACCCTTGAAGCCGGTGACGCGCTGCAGGTCAGCGACGAAGCGCAGCTGACCCTGGAAAACGGCAACGACGCCGAAGTGCTGGTGTTCGACCTGCCGCTGTAACGGCAACGCCCGCGATGCTGGATGGCATCGCGGGCACATTGCTGTAGATCCGCGTCAGAACCTGTAGTTCAAGGTCAGCCGCACGTTGCGCGGCTCGCCCCAGGTGTAGGTGCTGTACCAGCTGAAGATGGTGTAGTAACGCTTGTCGAGCAGGTTGTTGACGTTGAGCGTGGCCGACAGGCGATCGTTGAATTCATAGCGCGCCATCGCATCGAGCAGCCAGTAAGGCTGGGTGCGATGCACCACCTTGGCCTGCGTGGCCGGATTGGTGATCTCGCCGAAGGTCGAATCCTGCCAGCGCGCACCACCGCCCAGCGTCAGTCCCTGCCAGGCACCGCGCAGGCGGTAGCTGGAGTGCAGGCTGAACTGGTTCTCCGGTTCCAGCGTGGTCACCTTGGTGCCCGCCTGGCGCGCGATCTTGTGCGAGAACCCACCCTGCACCTGCCAGCCCTCGGCCAACTGGCCCGACATTTCCAGCTCGTAGCCCTTGGTCCGCACGCCCATCAGGGCGCGATAGGCATCCTGCCCATCCGGTGTCTTGCCACCGGTGGGCTGGGCGAAGTTGTCCTGGTCAAGCTGGAACAGCGCTGCACTGGCGTTGAAGCGGCCATCGAGGAACTCGGCCTTCAGGCCCATTTCGTAGCTGCGGCCTTCCAGCGGATCCAGCGCCTTGCCCTGCTCGTCACGCTCGCCCTGCGGCTTGAAGATGGTGCTGTAGCTGGCGTACACCGAATAGTGCTCGCCGAGGTCGTAGACCACGCCGGCGTACGGCACGAACACGCCGGTCTCGCGCGTCTGCGGCGAGCGGTAGCTGGCCAGGCGGCTGCCAACGATCACCTTCAGCGGATCGGCCAGGTCAAAACGGCCGACCACGTACAGGCCGTTCTCACGGGTCACTTCGTTGTTGTCGTAGCTGCGCTGCCATTGCGGCTCGGCGATGTCGCCGTCCCAGCGGCGATAGTCCGGCACTGTATCGGGGAAACCATCCTGTGGGCCGTAGCCGGTATTGGTCCAGCGCTTGCGCGAGGCACTGCCGCCGATCACCAGCTCATGCGCGCGGCCGAACAGGCCGAAATGCCCGCTCACATAGAAGTCGGCGGCGTTGCTGACCGTCTTTCCGACGTACTTGCCGAGCCACAGGCTGACGCCTTCTCCGGTCAACGGATCGGGATTGCCCGCGGCGGCACCGGCCAGCGCAGCGTCGTAACCGTTGACCTGGTGGTTGAGCTGCAGCTTGGCCACCCAGTCGTTGGAGAACGTATGCTCCAGCGTGGCAAAACCAGTGCGCACATACTGACGCCAGCCGGCCCAGCGTGCGCCGTTGTTGAACGAGCGCGGCATGCGGTTGAAGTTGCCGGCACTGTCCAGCAGCGGAATACCGCCCCACGTCGAACCCTTCGGATCGCTGTCCATCGCATCGCCACCCACGGTCAGCAGCGTGCGCTCGCCCAAATCGGCTTCCAGCACTGCGTAGCCGACCTTGCTGGTGCGCTGGTAGTGGTCGAGGTTGGAATGCTTGTCTTCCCATGCCCCCACCGCGCGGCCGCGTACGCGGCCATCGGCAGTCAGCGGGCCACCGACATCGAGCTCGGCACGGTAGTCGTCCCAGCGGCCGACACCCAGCGAGGCGCTGCCAGCGAACTCCCTGCCCGGCTTCTTGCGCACCAGGTTGATGGTCGCGCCGGGATCGCCCATGCCGGTCAACAGGCCGGTGGCGCCCTTGAGCACTTCGATGCGGTCGTAGATGGCGGTATCGCTGAGCGTGTTGCCGGCGGAGTAGGCCGAATCGCGCGACATCGGAATACCGTCGTACTGGAAGTTCTGCACGGCGAAACCACGTGCGTAGTACTCGGTGCGCTCGCTGTCGTAGGTGACGATGCTGATGCCCGGGGTCACCCGCATCACGTCATCGATACCGTGCAGGCCAAAGTCATCCATCTCCGCACGGGTGATCACGCTGATGGTCTGCGGTGTCTGCCGTGGCGTCAGCACCAGGCGGGTGGCGGTCGCGATGGTGCCAGGTGTGTAGGCGCCGCTGCCTTCGGTGATGGTACCCAGCTGGTTGGCGATGACCTGCACGGTCTGCAAGGTCTGCGAGGCGGGCGTCTGCGTGGCCTTGTCGCCGTCATCGGTGGACTGCGCGGCGGCGATGCCACTGCTGGCCAGTGCGGCGATCAGCAGGCTCTGCGCGAGCGCCTGCGGTAGCAGGCGGGGACGCAGAAATGAGGACGGAAGACGGACAACGGGCACGTACAGCACGACAGGACCTCCACGATCGGGTGGGATCCTCTGGCGACGGCTGGAGGGAATGGGGACTCGGCCAGGTGGCCGCAGGCGCAGGAGTGTACTCCCCTGCGCCCCGGCTGTCGTGCGATGTGCTGTCGTGCGGCGCGCTGCGGCAGGCTCAGCCGCCGATGGCGGCGCAGGCCTCCAGAATTAGCGCGGTTACTTCCTTCGGCTGCGAGGCCAGCGAGGCATGGCTGGCATCCAGCTCCAGCAGTCGCTTGGGCTGCATCCTGCCAGCCATGGCCTTCTGGTTCTCCGGCGCGATCATGCGGTCATGGCGGGACAACTGGTACCAGCTGGGCCGGTGCTTCCACGCCGGGTCACTGACCGCATCGCCGAAGGTGCTGGCCAGCGGCGCCTTCTGGGTCACTGCCATCACCCGGCCTTCGTCGTCGCTCAGGTCCTGGCAGAAACTCTCATGGAACTTGTCTGCGCGCAGCCACAGGTAGCCGTCGCTGTCCGGTGCCAGATTCGGCGCCGCCTCCGGCAGATGCTGCTGGGTGATGCCGCCCGGGCTCTCGCCGGCATCCGGGGCAAAGGCCGCGATATAGACCAGCCCCTTCACGTTGGCCTCGTTGCCGGCCTGGCTGATCACTGCGCCACCATAGGAATGGCCGACCAGCAGCACCGGCCCGTCGATCTGCCGGATCATCTTCTGGGTGCGTCCTGCATCGTCGGCCAGCGAGGTGAGTGGCAGTTCCACCGCCTGCACGCGGTCATGGCCGTTGCGATGCAGTTCCAGGATCACCTTGGCCCAGTGTGCGGCCCCGCCCCAGAATCCATGGACGAGGAGGATGGTCGGTGTCGTGCTCATGAACGGATCTCCGGCAGCGGCCGGCGGAATGCCGACCGTGCAGCCACTGTCCGTGGGCGGCGTTAACCACTGGTGACGCATTCGGGTCACTGCAATCGTATGCGTCGTCCAATGTCATGCAGGGCACTTGCCGATCCCGCCTGAAAACGTTTCCATGGAGATCCCCTGGAGCTTCGCACCGCGCATGACGCCTTCATCCCCGCTTGCCCAGCAGCACGCGACCCGTGCCGCCTTCTTCATTCCCGGATTCGCCACCGCCGCGTGGGCGCCGATGGTGCCCTACGCCAAGGCCAAGGCCGGGCTGTCTGACGCCAGCCTTGGCGCGGTGCTGCTGTGCCTGGGCCTGGGCTCGCTGCTGGCGATGCCATTGGCGGGCGCACTGACCGGGCGGCTGGGCTGCCGTCGGGTGATGGTCATCACCTGCGCGATGATGTTGTGCGCGCTGCCCCTGCTGGTACTGGCCCCTTCACCCATGGCACTGGGCGCGGCGCTGTTCGTGTTCGGCGCCGGCGTAGGGGCACTGGACTGTGCGATGAACATGCAGGCGGTGGCCGTCGAGCGCGATGCCGGGCGCGCGATGATGTCCGGCTTCCACGCCTTCTACAGCATCGGCGGCTTCGTCGGTGCCGGCTGCATGACCGGCCTGCTGATCCTGGGGACGCCGCTGTGGCTGGCCGCGCTGGTGTCGGTTGCCGCCCTGCTGCTGGTCGCAGTCCTGTCGGCGCCGCACTGGCGACCGCAGCGCATCCTGCATGAAGGCCCCCTGCTGGCACTGCCGCATGGCGTGGTGCTGTTCATCGGCGTGCTGGCGTTCGTGGTGTTCCTCGCCGAGGGCTCGATGCTGGACTGGAGCGCGGTGTTCCTGGCGGAAGTGCGGCAGGTGCCGCGCGACCAGGCGGGAGCCGGCTTCGCATTGTTCACGCTGGCGATGACCGCGATGCGCCTGTTCGGCGACGGCATCGTCGAGCGCCTCGGGCGAACGCGCACGATTGTCATCGGTGGCATCACCGCGGCCGCCGGTTTCGGCCTGGCCACGCTGGTAGCGTCGTTCCCGGTGGCGCTGGCCGGCTACGTCCTGGTCGGGCTGGGCTGCGCCAACATCGTGCCGGCGCTGTTCTCGATGGCCGGCCAGCAGCGGGTGATGCCGGAGAGCATCGCAATCACGGCGGTGACCACGCTGGGCTACGCCGGCATCCTCGCCGGTCCGGCCGCGATCGGCGCGCTCGCGCACGTGACCAGCCTCGGCTTCGCCTTCCTGTGCGTGGCCGCGTTGCTGCTCGGCGTGGCCGCGTCCGCACGCTCACTGGCACGCCGCCTGCCCTGACAGAAAAAGGGGACGGAGGGGATTAAGTCGTATCTGCCTCGGGTGTGCTGCAAACGACTTAATCCCCTCCGTCCCCTTTTTGTTCAACCGCGCGTCGGGGCCTTAACCGGCATATCCGCAGCGTCGTGCACCAGCCACTCGGCCTGGGCCGGCAGCTGCGGGGCCGGGCACGCGCTCTTCGGGTGGTGCTCGTCACGAGCCATCCAGTCATCGACCACGCCGGCCAGCAGGTCCAGCCGCAGCGGCAAGGTGATGTGGTCCTCGCCACGCATCTCGATGTAGTGCGCGCGCGGATTGGCCAGGGCCAGCTCGCGGCCCTGGCTGACCGGAATATGCTGGTCGCCCTGCCCGTGCAGCAGCAGCACGCAGGCGCGGGTATCAGCCAGCGCGCGTGCCACGTCCACCCGATCCAGATCGACATCGATGCGGCGGCTGGCGGCGGCGATCACCTGGTTGATGTCCTGGCCGCCGTAGCGCCAGCGCGCGTAGGACGCCACCGCCTGCGCCTTCAGGCCTTCCGGTTGCAACCCCATCAGGTGCGGGATCATCGTGCGGATCGCCACGCCGGCGTTGGCGAACGACTCCATCGCCACCACGCCAGCCACCTGGTCACCCAGCTTGTCGGCGGTGAACACCGCAGTGGCGGCGCCGTAGGAGACTCCGAACAGGTACAGCGGTCCAGTGATCTCGCCGCGCGCGCGCAGTTCACCGATCACATCGACAACGTCGTCGGATTCATAGGTACCATAGCCGGACGGGCCTGCACCGGACTGGCCGTGGTTGCGCAGATCCAAGGTGACCACGCGGTAGCCCGATTCGGCCAGCTGCAGCGACCACGGCAGCATCGAATCGCCGTTCATCATCCAGCCGTGCAGCAGCACCACGGTGCCGCGCGGCGCCTGCGCACGGAATGGCTGCGGCACGGCCAGGCTCAGTCCGGTGTCCAGCGGCAGGCCGTTCTCGTGGCGCTGCGGCAGGTAGTGATAGCGCGCACCATAGTCACCCGGATCGAACACGCGCCAGAAGATCGGCACGCCATCACGGCCCGGTGCGAAGCCGTGGCGGTTGGGCAGTTCGGCGATGGCCGCGGCGATGCGCGGGCGATCGAGCAGGGTCGACACGCCACCTGGCGCGATCAGCCTGTCGGCGAGCGAGGTGGATGAGGCATTGATCGAGGAAGAGCATGCAGCCAGCCACAGGCCGGCGCACGCCAGCAACAGCAGCAGCAGGCGCTTCATATCACGTCATAGGGGCAAATCAGACAGGCTGCGACGTTAACGCCTCAATCGCCCTTCCATCTATCGCGCACAGATGACGGCTTGATGACAACGCAGGAACGATTCAGCTTGGTGCACAAGCTGTATCCGTTCAGTCATTGATCCGGATCAATGAACGCGCCCGCAGGATTGAACACAGTGCCTCCATGCGCACCTCGCTCAAGCTCGCCATTGCCCTGGCCGCCACAGTGGCCGCCGCCTACGGCATCGCCCGCACCACGCCCTACTGGTTCGCACCGCGACAGACGGCGCAGGTCGACATCCACGACCCGGCGCTGATCGCGCAGGGACACTACCTGTCGCGCGCTGCGGACTGCGCGGCCTGCCACACCGCGCCGGGCGGCAAGCCGTTCGCCGGTGGCCTCGGCATGCAAACGCCGATGGGCACGATCTACTCGACCAACATCACGCCGGATCCGGATACCGGCATCGGCGCCTACGACTATGCCGACTTCGAGCGTGCGGTCCGCCGCGGCGTCCGCCACGATGGCCAGCCGCTGTATCCGGCGATGCCGTATGCCTCGTACGTGATCGCCAGCGACGCCGAGATCAA
Organism: Stenotrophomonas sp. GD04024; assembly: GCF_029837545.1. Classification (NCBI taxonomy): domain Bacteria; kingdom Pseudomonadati; phylum Pseudomonadota; class Gammaproteobacteria; order Lysobacterales; family Lysobacteraceae; genus Stenotrophomonas; species Stenotrophomonas sp. GD04024. The sequence goes on from NZ_JAOEDV010000016.1 coordinate 49,170, forward strand.
GGCGCTGTACGCCTATTTTATGGGCTCGGTGCAGCCGGTGAGGCAGGACAACGCCGACAGCACGATTCCGTGGCCGGCCAACATGCGCTGGCCGCTGGCGTGGTGGCAGCTGCTGTTCGCGCGCCCGCGCAGTTTCAACCCGGACCCGTCGCTGGATGCCGGCCAGCAGCGCGGTGCCGAACTGGTGGAAGGCCTGGCCCACTGCGGCGCCTGCCACACGCCACGCGGCCTGGCGTTCCAGGAAAAGGCGATGGCCGACGATGGCAGCCGCCAGTTCCTGTCCGGCTCGGTGCTGGAAGGCTGGTATGCGAAGAACCTGCGCAACGAGTCGACCGGCCTGGCCAGCTGGAGCGAAGGTGAGATCGTCGACTTCCTGCGCACCGGCCGCACAGATCGCTCGGCGGCCTTCGGCGGCATGGCCGACGTGGTCGAACACAGCACGCAGTACCTGTCCGACGCCGACCTGCTGGCGACGGCGCGCTATCTGAAACAGCTGCCGGCGCGCGAGGGCCGCAGCGCGCAGTGGTCGGCCGGTACCGACACCACTACCGCAGCGCTGCGCAATGGCGACTACCGCGTGGCCGGCTCGCTGGCCTATGCCGAGCACTGCCAGGCCTGCCACCGCGCCGATGGCCGCGGCATGCCGCGCGTATACCCGGCGCTGGCCGGCAACTCGATCGTATTCGCCGATGATCCGAGCTCGCTGGTGCAGGTGACCCTGATCGGCGGCCGCACGCCGCACACCCCGCACGACCGCATGGCATTCACCATGCCGGGCTTCGAGCAGCTGCCGAACGCGCAACTGGCACAGATCCTGACCTTCATCCGCAGCAGCTGGGGCAACCAGGCCAGCGCAGTCAGCGAGGTCGACGTGGCGCGGATGCGCCGGGTGGTGCGCGACAAGCCGGTGCACTACGTTCCGCAGGAGGCCGCACGATGAAGCACTCGCGCAAGCATTCCCGCCTGCTGTTCGGCAGTGCGATCGCCGCCCTGGTGCTGGCCGGTGCCGGCACCCTTGCCTATCACCATCTCTACCCGGACCTGGATGCCGCCGCGGCCAGCACGATCGACATGCTCGATGCACAGGGCAAGGTCGTGGGGCATTACCAGCCGCCCAGCGCCGAAGAGATCGCCGCGCTCGGCAACGCCGAGTCGGTGATGCTCGGACGCCGCCTTCTCAATGAGACCGCGCGGCTGCTGCCGGACAATGTCGGCAACGATCTGAACTGCAACTCGTGCCACATGGCCGAGGGCAAGCGGCCCTTCGGCAACCACTACTTCAATACCGGTGGCGGTGCCTATCCGCGCTACATGCCGCGCCCGGGCAAGGTGATCGGGCTGACCGAGCGCATCAACGGCTGCCTGCAGCGTTCGATGAACGGCAAGCCGCTACCGAAAAACGCGCCGCAGATGCGCGCGATGCTCGACTACATGGCATGGCTGAGCAGTCCGGTGCCCGAGGGCGCCCGCGTGTCTGCGCCCAGTGAAGGGCCGATCGACAGCACGCTGACCCCGGACCCCATCCGCGGCCAGGCGCTGTACGCCGCCCAGTGTGCGGCCTGCCATGGCGACAACGGCGAAGGCCGGCGTGATGCCAGCGGTGACATCGCCTTCCCGCCGCTGTGGGGTGAGCACAGCTTCAACATCGGCGCTGGCATGGCCCGGCTGTACAAGGCCGCCGGCTTCGTCAAGCACAACATGCCACCGGCGGTAACCCGCGAGCCGCCGCTGGGGCAGCAGGTGATGCCAGACCAGGACGCGGTGGACATCGCCAGCTACTTCATCAACCAGCCGCGGCCGGACTTTGCCAACAAGAGCAAGGACTGGCCGCGCGACCCGAAACCCAAGGACGCGCGGTACTGAGCAGGCGCCCGCTCAGCGCTTGACCAGCTCCACGCGGCGATTGCGTGCCTTGCCTTCCTCGCTGCCATTGTCGGCCACCGGCTTGTCGGCACCGAAGCCGGCCGCCTGCAGGCGATCGGCGGTGATGCCCTTGGCGGTCAGCGCGGCCACCACCGACCGTGCGCGATCCTCTGACAGGCTGCGGTTATGCGCCACGGCGCCGCTGTTGTCGGTGTGGCCTTCGATCGACAGCTTCAACGCAGGATCACCCTGCAGGAGCTGCAGCACCTGCGCCAGCTGCGGTTCGGAGGCCGGCAGGATCTGCGCCTTGTCGGTGGCGAAGTTGACCTGGATCGCCACCCGACCGTCGCTGTCCAGCTTCTTCTTCAACGCATCGGCCGGCAGCAGCGCCGCGGTCTGGGTGAAGCCCTTGCGTTCGGCCACCACCCAGCCGGCACTGAGGTATTCCAGCCGCGCGTGCACCCACACCTGGCGGCCATCGGCCAGATCGACGCGGTAGACCACGCTGTCGTAGTTGTTCCAGTTGAAGCTGGCTGCATTGCTGTAGGCCGACTGCACCGGCTTCGGCACCCCCTCGGCCGCCTCGCGCGGGATGCGCCCCTCGAACACCTTGGTGCCGTTGACCTGGGCCATCATCGCTTCCAGGTTGCGGCGCACTTCGTGCATCGAGTACTCGCGCTCCCCCTTGTCGAAATCGGCGGCGAAAGTACGACCCTCGACCTGCTCGAAGTGATCGCCGGTCCAGAACGGGAACGCATCGAAATCACGTTGCTGGGCCTTGTTGCGGTCGCCATAGCCGGCCGGCAGGGACAAGTGCGGGAAACTGTCCGACCACTGCGCAGTGGCCTTGAACGGCACTTCATCCACCACCACCAGGCCTGCGCTGTTGCTGTCCACCGCCAGCTGCAGCCAGACGGTTCGGTTGGCCTGGCGCAGCACGTAGACCGTGGTGGGCGCGTCCTGTTCGCCGTTCACCGCATCGATGAAGCCGCCACCGATCTCGCCTTCCAGCTGCGGGCCATAGTAGATATCGCGCAGCAGCGCCCCTTCAAACACCTTGCGCCCACCGGCGGCCGTGATCACACCATCGAAATTGCGCTGCACTTCCAGTGCGGAGAACGCCTTGCCGGGTGCCGCTTCACTGTCGGCCACGATGCGTGCCGACCAGCTCGGGCCTTCCACCCAATGCACGCCCTCGCCCATGCGGAACGGAAAGCGTGCCCACGCGCGCGGGTGCGGTGCGTTCTGCGGCGCATAGCCATGCGGCAGGCTGAAGAACGGCAGTTCGCCCAGCGCGTCCGTGCTCAGCGGCACGCTGCCGGTGTCGAACGGCACCAGCGGCACCGGCTTGCCATCGCGGTCGGTAAGTGCGGCGCCATCGGCCGCAGTGGAGGAAGCCGGCGGCGCTGCCTCGGGTGCGGCGTTCTCACCGGCGGTGGGCGGCGGCTGTGCGCCCGCCTGTTCGCCTGAAGGCGCCCGGTTGCACGCTGCCAGCAGCACCAGTGCTGCGCCCCCCAGCCAGATCTTCGACCGCTTCCGCATCGCCAGCACCTCAGCTCCATTGAAGCGCCGAGCATACCCGAAGGCCGTGACCGGCCCCACAGTGCCATCGTAGTTGCGTGGCCACGTCATGCCGATGTCATTGGCGCTGCCGACACTCCGGGGCTTCCCTCCCTTGCAGGTCCGGTTTCGATGCGAACGATTGCGCGCTTTCCCCGTATTTCGCTGCTTGCCCTGCTGATCGCCCCCGCACTGGACGCCCTGGCCGAAGCACCGCAGGGCGAGACGGCCGAAGCGCGCAGCAGCGACGCCCGTACGCTGGACCAGGTGCAGGTGATCGGCCAGGCCACCAGCTACGCCAAGACCTCGGTACGCGCAGAGACGCTGAACCGGCAGACGGTGATGAGCAGTGTCAACGACGCGCTCAATGAAGTGCCGGGCGTGGTGGTCAGCGAGGCCGACGCCACCGGCTCGTCGGTGTGGGGTACGCAGATCAGCATGCGTGGCTTCGTCACCAACCGCGACACCCAGCAGATCGGCACCACCATCGACGGCCTGCCCAATGGTGGCTCCGGCTACGGTGGCGGTTCGCTGGCCAACCGCTACATCGACACCCTCGATCTGGAAACGGTGGAAGTCAGCCAGGGCACCGCCGACATCTCCTCGCGCTCGAACGAGGCGCTGGGCGGTACGCTGAACTTCCTCACCAGCGACCCGCTGCAGGACAGCCGCCTGCGCTTCGTGATCGGCGCCGGTGACAACGACGCACGCAAGTACTACGTGCGCTATGACACCGGCCTGCTCGGCGGCCACACCCGCGCCTGGGTCAGCGCTTCCTCGTCCAAGGTGCACGATTGGATCGATGGCACCGGCCACGCCAGCAACGACCATATCGCCGGCAAGTTCATCACCGAACTGGACCGCTGGACGCTGACCGGCTACCTGTCCTACAACGATGCTGACGAGCCCGAGTACACCAGTGTCTCGCCCGCCGGTTTCGCCACCAACCCGGACCGTGACAACCTGGTGGGCACGCTCACCGGCATTCCGTACCTGGACCAGAACTACCGCTCCGGCTCGCGCGCGCTGCGCGAAAACACCTTCGGCTACCTGCGCGCCGCCTTCGATGGCGGCAACGGCTTCAAGGCCTCGGTGGCGGCCTACGGGCACCGGATGGAAGGGCGCGGCGACTGGCTGCCGCCGTACCTGGCGCAGGTCAGCGATGATGGCGCCGGTCGCCCGGAGTCGGAATACATCGGCGGCAGGACGGTCTACGGCGGCAGCAATCGCGGCCAGATCTTCTTCGTCAATCCCGATGGCAGCGCCGCGCAGCGCCTGGCCAGCTGCACCCCGCGGCTGGGCTTCACCGCCGAGTACGACCCGAACTGCTACGCCGGCAACGTACTGGGCGCGCAGTCCTACCGCCACACCCACTACGACAACGACCGCATGGGCGTGACCGCCGACGTTGAATGGCGGCAGAGCTTCGGCGCGGTCGACAACACGATCCGCGGCGGCCTGTGGGTGGAGAAGCTGGACCGTTCGGCGCGCCGCGACTGGCACCGCCTGCTCAATGTCGGCCAGAGCATCGCCTTCGATCACCAGCCCTACTGGGTGCAGTTCGAGGACAAGTACAAGGTTGACGAGCAGATGTACTACGTCGAGGACGTCGCGCGCTTCGGCCCGTTCAGTGCGCGCCTGGGCGTGAAGCAGTTCTTCGTCGACCAGTCACGCCGTCGCGTGATCGGTGCCAGCGAGCACGTGAAATCCGATTCCAAGTCCGACCCGCTGCTGTCCACCGGCTTCACCTGGGCGCCGGGCGTGGAAGGCATGGAGCTGTTCGCCGGCTTCTCGCAGAACTTCGCCGCCATCCCCTCCGGCGTGCTGGGCGAGACCGACCCGCAGCGCTTCCGCAACGTCGAGCCGGAAACCGCCGACAACATCGAAGTGGGCATGCGCATCAGCCGCTGGCCGCTGACCGCCTCGGTCACCCTGTACAACATCAAGTTCGACAACCGCATCGTCTACCTGCCGGCCGGCTTCGTCAGCGGCATCGACTACCTGGGTGAGACCGACGGCGTCTACGAGAACTTCGGCGGCGTGGAAAGCAACGGCCTGGAAGCGGCGTTCGGCTATGGCTGGGACAACGGCTGGCGGATCAATGCGGCCTACACCTACAACCGCTCCAAGTACCTGGGCAGCGGCAACGCCGCGCGCGACACCCAGCTGGGCATCGTCGACGGCGCCAAGGTGATCGGCCAGCCGGAGAACACCCTAGTGCTGTCGGCCGACTGGCAGGGTGCGAACTGGAACTTCGGCCTGTCCGGCCGCTACCTGGGCACCCGCTACCTGGACGCCTCCAACGTCAACAAGCTGCCGTCGGCCACCGTGTTCAACGCCAACATCGGCTTCGACCTGCAGGGCCTGTCCCCGCACCTGAAGGGCATGGGCGCCAACCTGGTGGTGAGCAATCTGACCGACAAGCGGTATCTTGCAGGGGTGGACGGCCGCGACAACGCCTTCATCGGCGCCCCGCGCACCGTCGGCATCTCCTTCCGTGTGGACCTGTGAGTGAGCCCGTGACCGATATCGGCCGACGCCGGTTGTTGCAGGCCGGCGTTGCCGCCGGCCTTTCCCCGCTGCTGCCCAGCATCGCCCGGGCCGCAGCGATCGCCCCTGCCACGCAGACGCGCAGCCTCGAAGACCTGCAGCACATCGTGGTGTTGATGCAGGAAAACCGCTCGTTCGACCACTACTTCGGCACGCTGCCGGGCGTGCGTGGCTTCGGCGATCGCTTCGTCGCGCCGGCCCCTGCACTGGAGGCCGGTGGCCGCACCCGCAGCCTGTGGCTGCAACCCGACGCCAGCGGCAAGCGCGCGATCGCGCCGTTCCCGCTGGATACCGCCGCGCACTTCGGCTACATGCGCGTGGAAGGCACCCCGCACACCTGGCCCGATGCGCAGCGCGCATGGGACCACGGCCGCATGGGGCAATGGCCGAAGGCCAAGCAGAATCACTCGATGGGCTACTTCCAGCGCAGCGACCTGCCGTTCCAGTTCGCGCTGGCCGACGCCTTCACGATCTGCGACGCCTACCACTGCGCGATGCAGGCCGGCACCAACCCGAACCGGGTGTTCCTGTGGACCGGGCACAACGATGCCGCCGCGCGCGCCGGTGGCCCTGTGATCGCCAACTCGCACGACAACTTCCCCGAATACGGCGGGCATCCGGCGTCATACCGCTGGACCAGCTATGTCGAACGCCTGCAGCAGGCGAGCGTGTCCTGGCAGATCTACCAGGACATGGCCGACAACTTCACCGACAACCCACTGGCCGGCTTTGAGGCGTTCCGTCGCGCCTACAGCGCTGCGCCCGGGCATGACCCACAGCTGCGCGCGCGCGGCGTCAGCACCCGTGGGCTGGCGCAGCTGCGCCAGGACGTGCTTGATGGGCGCCTGCCACAGGTCAGTTTCATCATCGCCGACGCCGCCGGCAGCGAGCATCCCGGCCCGTCCAGTCCCGCCCAGGGCGCGGCCTATACCGCGCGCGTGCTGGACGCGCTGACCGCCGACCCGGAGGTCTGGAGCCGTACGGCACTGCTGTTGATGTTCGACGAGAACGACGGCTTCTTCGACCACATGCCGCCACCGGCACCGCCTTCGCCCGTGGACGGCGGCTGGGCCGGCGCCTCATCGGTCAGTACCGACGGCGAGTATCACCGTCATCCGGCACCGGGTGATGAAAAATACGATGCCGCCGAGCTGCGCGGCCGCCCGTATGGGCTCGGCCCGCGCGTGCCGCTGTACGTGATTTCGCCGTGGAGCCGCGGCGGCTGGGTCGATTCACAGGTGTACGACCACACCTCGGTCATACGCCTGATCGAACGCCGCTTTGGCGTGGCCGCGCCGGACATCTCGCCGTGGCGCCGTGCGGTCTGCGGAGACCTGACGGGCGCCTTCGACTTCGCCCAGCGCGATACCCGCCCGTTCGTGCGCGGCCTGCCCGACGTGAACGCGGTGGCCGCACGTGCCGCTGCGCTGCCGGAACGCACCGTGCCGGCGTTGCCGGAGGGACTGAACCCGGCGAAGCAGGAAAGCGGCATACGCCCGGCGCGGGCCCTGCCCTATCGGCCGCAGGCGTCGATTGCCCGCCTGGATGCAACGGGCGTGGATCTGGTGCTGTCCTGTGATGGTGCGGCGGCGGTACTGCATGTCTACGACCGCCTGCGGCTTGGCGCCATTCCCCGCCGCTACACGCTGCTGCCGGGGATGCCGCTGCAGGAGCGCTGGCCATTGGATGCCCAGGGGCGCTACGACCTGTGGCTGCTCGGCCCAAATGGCTTCCACCGCCATTTCCAGGGCGCGGCAAAGGCGCCGGCCCTGCAGGCGACGGTCGAGCGCGCGGACGGCCCGTTGCGGTTGCAGCTGCGCAATCTCGGCGACAGTGCACTGCAACTGCGTGTGCAGGCCGGCGCCTACGCCGGGCACATGCCCGAGCAGGCGCTGGCGCTGCCGGCGCGTGCGGAAACCTCATTGGCGTGGGACGCGACGCCTACCGCTGGCTGGTATGACCTGCAGGTCAGCGCGGGCGAGAGCACCCTGCGCCTGGCCGGGCGCGCCGAGGATGGACGCCCCGGCACCAGCGACCCGGCGATGGGCAGCGAACCGCTGCGCTTCGAGCACGAGTGAGCCACTGCATGGTTGTAGAGCCCAGCTGTGCTCGACTGCTCTTCGATCATTGAACGAAAGAGCCGTCGGGCATCGCTCGACTCTACCCAGGCGAGGCAACGCTGGATTGGCGCAGACCCAAGCCGCGCCCATCTACTCGCGATCCAGGCACGCACCTACGCTTGTCTCCTCGGTGGCCAGCCAGGCCACCTCACGCGTCCCGGCCCCGCCGTGGCAACCCCGCTCCAGTGCTGTGCGCCCTGCCGGTGTTGTCGCCCCGGCAGGCGGTCGGCCGGCGCCCTCTGGAGACCGCCATGAACCAAGCCCTCATCCCCTTCGATACCGACCCGCTGGAAACGCGGGAGTGGCGTGAATCGCTGGAAGCGGTGATGCAGGCCGGTGGCCGGCCACGCGCGCATTACCTAATCGACCAGCTCAGCGAGCTGGATGCCCAGCAGCACGGCGACCTGCACACCCGCGCCTGGACCGCCTACGTCAACAGCATTCCCCCCGAGCGCCAACCTGCCTATCCGGGCGACCTGGCCATCGAGCGCCGCTTGAACGCGATGATCCGCTGGAACGCGATGGTGATGGTGCTGCGTGCCGGCAGGCATTCCAACGTCGGTGGCCACATCGCCACCTACCAGTCGGCCGCCGTGCTGTACGACGTGGGCTTCGACCATTTCTTCCGCGGCCGCACCGACACCTTCGACGGCGACATGATCTACATCCAGGGCCATTCCGCGCCGGGCATCTATGGACGTGCCTATGTGGAAGGCCGCATCGATCCGCAGCGGATGGACAACTTCCGCCGCGAAGCCGGGGGCGAAGGACTGTCCTCGTATCCGCACCCGCGCCTGATGCCCGAGTTCTGGCAGTTCCCCACCGTGTCGATGGGGCTGGGCCCGCTCACCGCCGCCTACCAGGCACGCTACATGCGCTACCTCGAGTACCGCGGCCTGAAGGAACACCAGGGTCGCAAGGTGTGGGCCTTCCTCGGTGACGGCGAGATGGACCAGCCCGAATCACTGGCGGCGATTTCGCTGGCCGGCCGCGAGCGGCTGGACAACCTCGTGTTCGTGGTCAACTGCAACCTGCAGCGCCTGGACGGTCCGGTACGCGGCAACGGCAAGGTCATCCAGGAGCTGGAAGGCACCTTCCGCGCGGCCGGCTGGAACGTGATCAAGCTGATCTGGGGCAGTGGCTGGGACGACCTCCTGGCCCGCGACCATAGCGGCCTGCTGCGCCAGCGCATGATGGAATGCGTGGATGGCGACTACCAGACCCTCAAGTCGCAGAACGGCGCGTATGTGCGCGAGCACTTCTTCGGCCGCTATCCCGAACTGCTGGACCTGGTCTCGCACATGAGCGACGACGACATCTGGGCGCTGGCGCGTGGTGGCCACGATCCGCAGAAGGTGTACGCCGCCTACCAGCAGGCAGTGAACACCAGCGGCCGGCCCACCGTGATCCTGGCCAAGACGGTCAAGGGCTTTGGCATGGGTGAAGCCGGCGAAGGCCAGAACATCAACCACCAGCTGAAGAAGATGAGCGCCGACGCGGTGCGTGCGTTCCGCGACCGCTTCAACCTGCCGGTCAGCGACGAACAACTGGAGGAGATGCCCTACCTGCGCCCGGAACCGGGCAGCGCCGAAGCGCTGTACTTCGCCGAGCGCCGCCGCATCCAGGGTGGGCAGCTGCCGGCGCGCCTGGCCCGGGTCGATCCGCTGCCGCTGCCACCGTTGTCGATCTTCAACAGCCAGCTGCAGGGCAGCGGCGATCGTGGCCAGTCCACCACGATGGGCTTCGTGCGCATCCTCACCAGCCTGCTGAAGGACCCGGAACTGGGCAGGCTGGTGATTCCGATCGTGCCCGATGAATCACGCACCTTCGGCATGGAGGGCCTGTTCCGCCAGATCGGCATCCATTCGTACCTCGGCCAGCTGTACACCCCGCAGGACGCCGGCCAGTTGAGCTACTACAAGGAAGCCAGGGACGGGCAGATCCTGCAGGAAGGCATCAACGAATCCGGTGCGATCTGTTCGTGGATCGCCGCCGGCACCGCCTACAGCAACCATGGCCTGGCCACGATTCCGTTCTACATCTTCTATTCGATGTTCGGGCTGCAGCGCGTCGGCGACCTGGCATGGGCCGCCGCCGACGCGCGCACGCGCGGCTTCCTGCTGGGCGCCACCTCCGGCCGCACCACGTTGATGGGCGAAGGCCTGCAACACGACGATGGCCACAGCCACGTGCTGTCGTCGGTGATTCCCAGTTGCGTGTCCTACGACCCGACCTTCAACTACGAACTGGCGGTGATCATCCACGACGGCCTGCGCCGCATGTATGTCGACCAGGAAGACATCTACTACTACATCACCGTACTCAACGAGAACTACCCGCATCCGGCCCTGCCCGAGGGCGCCGAGGCCGGCATCCTGAAGGGACTGTACCTGCTGCACCCCGCGCCCTCCGAACGAGGGACCTCGCAGCCACGCGTGCAGCTGATGGGCAGTGGCTCGATCCTGCGCGAAGTGGAGGCCGCGGCCGAGTTGCTGCAACAGGACTTCGGCATCGCCAGCGACGTCTGGAGCGCGACCAGCCTGACCGAACTGCGCCGCGATGGCCTGGCTGCCGAACGCTGGAACCTGCTGCATACGGCCGCGGAACCCCGTGTGCCGTACGTGCAGCAGTGCCTGCAAGGCCACGCAGGGCCGCTGGTGGTGGCCACCGACTACATGAAAATCGTCGGCGACCAGATCCGTCCCTTCATCAATGACCGCCGTTTCACTGCATTGGGCACCGACGGCTTCGGCCGCTCGGACACGCGTGAATCGCTGCGCACGTTCTTCGAAGTGGATCGCCACTTCATCGTGCTGGCGGCCCTGAAAGCGCTGGCAGATGAGGGCCGCATCGAGCGCTCGCGGGTGCAGGAGGCCATCGACCGATACGGCATCGATACCGGCAAGCCCGATCCGGCGGCGGTCTAGGGCGGCAGGCGCAACGCCTGCGGATCTTCCCCGCGGGCGCTGCGCGCGCAGTGCCGCTACGGCAGCCGCTTGAACAGGTTGGTCTGCAGGATCGGCGTACCGTCATGGCCGTAGAACGCCTTGGTCTCGGTCATCGTCGCGCGGTCATCGGCTACCGTGTAGATGCGGGTCGAGGCGGGCGTGCCATGGTCCACCAGCTGCATCACCAGCGTGTTCGGCGCCGGCAGCTTCAGGTTGGCCTTGTCCGCGCCATAGGTGCCGGACAAGGCGCCCGGCGTGCCATCCAGGGCCAGCGTGCCATCGGACTTCATGGTCTTGCCGTCATGCAGGACGATATCCACATGCGAACTCCAACGGCCGCTGCCGGCGTCCTTGAACTCCAGCACCACCTGCTTCGGGCGCTGCGCTTCGGGCAGCGCCGAGGTGGTGATATCCAGCGACCAGCGCCCCAGCAGCGGTGAGGGTGAGGCCTCCATCGCCAGCGCCGACGCGGCCGGCAGTGACAGCGCGGACAACAACACAGCGGACAACAGCTTCATACGATGCTCCGTTCGAGTGAAGAAGGCTCTGCGTAGGGCATTGTGGGGCGCAGCGCTTCGGATCGTGCCCGTCACCCGTGCCAGGTACAAGCCGAAGCGCTGAACACAGGGCAACGTCGCGCCTTAATAGCCGACCTTCACGGTGAACATCACGTTTCGCGGCGCGCCGTACCAGCCCTGGTTGTAGAAGCCGATCTGCGAGTAGTAGTGGCGGTCGAACAGGTTGTTGATGTTGACCGCCGCGGACAGGTTGGAACTGAACTGGTAGCGCGCCATCAGGTTGACCAGCGCGTAGCCGGGCTGCTCTACCGGCACCCGGCGGTTTCCGGGTGCCGTGGCGGTCTGGTACATGCGGTTCTGCCAGTCCACGCCACCGCCAAGGGTCAGCCGGTCCCAGGTACCGGGCAGGCGCCAGGTAGTGAACAGCTTGAACAGGCTGCGCGGCTTGGCGGTATTGATGGCCCTGCCCTGTGCGTCCTGCGCGATGAACGTGGTGAAGCTGGTGCCCAGGCTCCAGCCCGGCAATGGCTCACCGGCCAGTTCAAGTTCCAGTCCATCCACCGTTGCACCCTTCACTGCGCGGTACGCGGCCTGCGTACTGCCCTCGACCAGCCCGCCGGTCGCTTCGGCCAGGTTGTCCTGCCGGGTACGGAACAGCGGCTGAAGCATTCAAGCGCTCCTGCAGCCAGCTGCCCTTGAGGCCCAGCTCATAGCTGCGGCCGCTGACCGGTTCGAGGATCTGCCCGGATGCATCGCGATTGTTCTGCGGCTTGAAGATGCCGGTGTAGCTGGCGTAGACGCTGCTGTACCCGTTGAGGTCCCAGACCAAGCCGGCATACGGCACGAACTCGTTGCGATAGCGGTACTTGCGCTTGCTGCCGAAGTAGACCTGGTCCGTCTCCCAGTTGCTCAGGCGAGCACCGACGATCACATGCAGCGGGTCAGCCAGCGACAGCCGCGCCACTGCATAGGCGCCGCTCTGATGGTTGTCCAGATCATCGGCCTGGGTCTTGCTGCTGGCCCACACCGGTTCCGGCGTGCCCGGCCCGTGCCAGTCCAGATAGCTGGCCAACGGCGGCAGCGGCGCCAGCGCGCGGTACTGCCCCAGCGCGATCTCGTCGCGCGACCGCGACCAGCCGATCGACGCCGTGTGCTGGCGACCAAACAGCTGGAACGGGCCCGACAGGCCGGCACTGAGTGCCTCGCGCCGCACCGGTCCATCGTAGCGGGTGAAGCTGTTGCCATTGGGCATGGCGCCGGTGACCGGATCGGGATAGCCGCCGCGATAGAGGTGCTTCATCTCCATGTCGGTATGCGAACGGCTGTAGGACACCCGCGCCTGCCAGTCGTTACCGAAGCGGTGGTTGAAATCGAAGAAGCCGTTGCGGGTATCGGTGCTCATCCGTGCCCACGGGGCCGTGGCCGATACCGAGCGATCGAAAGCCGTGCGCGTGCCATCGGCGTTGAACAGCGCGAAGCCACTGCCAAAGCCACGGTTGTCATTGCCCTGGTAGGAGATGCCGGCGATCAACCCGGTGTCCTCGCCCAGATCCACACTGACCACGCCGTAGAGCGTCTTCGCGGTGCTGTCCAGGCCGGCGGTGTAGCTGTCGGCCTCTGCTTTGGCTGCCACCAGGCGACCGCGTATGCGGCCTTCCCTGCTCAACGGGCTGGATACATCCGCCCACGCGCGCCGTGCGTCCCAGCTACCGAGGCCGATGCCAGCACTGGCAGCGAACTCGCGCAACGGTCGCTTGCGCACGTAGTTCACCGCTGCCGAAGGATTGCCGGCACCGGTCATCAGGCCGTTGGCACCGCGCACGATCTCGATGCGGTCATACACCACCATGTCCAGGTTGTTCTCGCCGAAATTCCACGGCGACAGCACCGGCATCACCACGCCATCGAACTGGTAGTTGTCGATCTCGAAACCCCGCGCCGAGAACGAGTAGCGGTTGGCATCGCTGCGCGTGACCGAGATGCCTGGCGCGGTGGCCAGCGCATCGGCCGTACTCAGCAGCGCGCGGTCCTCGATCTGCTGGTGGGTGACGACGCTGACCGACTGCGGTGTCTGCCGCGAGGTCAGCGACAGGCCGGTCGCCGTACCCATGGAATTGGTGGTGTAGGAGCGCGACGATTCGGTGCTGCCGTCGAGATCGGCGGTGACCTGCACGGTGGGCAGTTGCGAGGCCGTGGCGGCAGGTTCGCGTTCGGCGGCATGGGCAGCGTTGAACAGCGCCAGGGTCGTGCCGATGGCGGTTGCCAGGGCACACGGGCGGAAACAGGCAGGCATGGAAGGTCCAGCGGGAAGGAAAGGCTGGATGAGAATTATTGTCATTTGAACGTGAGCGCACGTATGCGCGGACGCAGCAGGTGTTTGCGCGCTGCCGGCGATGATCGAACGTCAGCGGAACCGGCTCGGTGCGATGCCATAGCGTGCACGGAACGCGGTCGCGAAATTGGTGGCATGCCGGTAGCCGGCGAAATGTGCGGCCTGCTGCACGCTGCAGCCCTGCCGGAGCTGCTCGCAGGCCCGCTGCAACCGATGTTCGCGCAGCCAGGCAAACACCGAGCATCGATACACCTGCAGGAACTTCAGGCGCAGGCTGCTGGGGCTCATGCAGGCCACGCGCGCCAGATCGTCCAGGCTGTGATCGGCGGCCGGCGCTGCCTGCAGGCAATCGATCACCCGCTGCAGCATGCGGCGATCGCGCGCGGACACGCCCAGCTCCAATGCAGCATTGCGTACAGGCGCGCCCAGGGACAGTGCCAGCATCTGCAGGCCCACGCCCTCGCACAGCAGCGCATGCATCGCGCCGTCCCAGACACCCGACAGCAGCTGGTCGGCCGCGTGCCCCAGATGCGCGGGTACCTGCCAGCTATGCAACGGCCGGCCGTCGGAGCGGTGCGCGGACAGCAGTTCGTTGATCACCGGGTCATCCAGCGGCGCCGATGCGTCCAGCGAGACATTCAGGCTGCGCATGCGCTGCCCCGCGGGGTGGATCGCGGTCATGGGCGCCGCATCGGCCAGTATCCTCGCGCCCGCGCCCGGGCGCATTCCGATCTGCGCCTGCCCTGACAGGCGAGCACCGGCGCAGCCTTCCAGCATCACGATGGCCGAGAACGCCGGCGGCACTTCCGAGATCGCCTCGAAGGTCTGGTGCGCAACCACATCCGACAGCGCCAGGGTCAAGCCCGGGCGCAGGCAGCGCTGCTCCACCCTGCCCTCGACCACGCAGGGTTCGCCAGCAACGGCAAGCGGTTCCGGCAGTCGATAGCGGAAGCCGCTGCGGCGGCCCAGGCGGTCCAGGTCGGCAAGGGTGAGGGCATGCATGGAGTCACCGACGGAGGAGCGGACGTCGGCCATTCTCATATGAGAAACACTCTCATCTCCAGTCCCGCTGGCAAGGCCCATTCGCCCCTTGTCGATACAAATAGTTACGTTATAACATTTCACACTATTTTCACGGAGTGTGTCATGCGTCGCCATCTGCTTGCTGCCGCCATTCTGTTCGCCGTCCACACCGCCCACGCCGCGGACGAACCCACCCTTCCCACGCTTCAGGTCGAGGCCTCGAAGCCCTCGCGCATCGACAGCCGGGTCACCGTCGACAATCCACAGGCGCAGAACCGCACCCTCGGCGGCCTGCTCGAGCATGTCTCCGGCGTGCAGAACAGTGCGTTCGGACCGAACGCGGGCGCCCCGGTCATCCGCAGTCTCAGCGGCAACCGGGTTCAGATCCTGCAGGATGGCCAGTCCATCCTTGGCATGAATGCGATCAGCGGTGACATCAACATTCCCTTCGATCCACTGTTCGTGCGCAGTGTCACCGTCAACAAGTCCTCCGACACGGTGCGCTATGGCGGCAACGCGATCGGCGGCAGCGTGGAGGTCGACTCGGGCCTGATCTCGCGCAGCATGGAAGACAAGGACCAGTCGATGGAACTGGTCCTGCGCAAGGGCTTCAACGCCGCCGACGCGCAGGGCTTCCGCATGAACTTCAACAACCAGCGCAACATCTCCACCAACCTGCAAGTCTCGCGCCAGCGCATTTCCCACTACGACATCCCCGGCAACAGCAAGGCCAGCGTCTGCAACACCGCGCTGTTCCCCGCCACCGGCGGCGTCAACTCGGCGCTGGCCGACAGCTGCCAGAAGGAAGCGCGCGTCCAGCAGATCTACAACAAGGCCTCGCAGCCCTATATCGACCAGTTCATGACCGAGAACCCGGACTGGGCCGACGGTGACTTCTCCTTCTATACCAACAACCCGACCTCGGTCTGGCAGCGCCGCACCTACATCAACCCGGTCAACCCGGCCTATGTCCCCGGCACGCCCTCGTACGTGCAGAAGCAGATCAACAATGACGTGACCCCCGACTACCACCACCGGTTGGGCAACAGCTACTCACGCAATTCACAGGTGGCCGCCGGCTCGACCCTGTTCTTCGACCGCGGCTACGTCGGTGTCAGCATCGATGCCAAGGACAGCGAATACGGCGTGCCCGGCTTCTCGATGCAGAACCTGTCATTCGGCTCGAACTACGCCGATGGCCTGCCGGTGGGCGTGGTGATCAAGCAGCAGCGCTACGCGCTGGAAGCGCTGCTGCGCGATCCGCTGCCCTACTTCGAGCGTGCCGAACTGCGTGTCTCCAAGCTGGACAACACCTCGGGCGAACGACTCGGCGCGTCCAAGGCCAACGACTACGACTTCGAAAGCATCCAGGCCGAGCTGCTGCTCAGCCACCAGCGCGTCGGCGCGCTCAGCGGCATGCTCGGCCTCAGCCACCAGTCGCGTGATGTCACCGGCAGCGGCTCGCTGCGCTACCTGCCCGATGTCGATACCCGCAGCAATGCAGTGTTCCTGAAAGAGACGCTGGACTTCGGCTGGGCCACCTTCGATGCCGGCCTCCGTCATGAGCGTGTCGACCACACGCTGCAGCCCAGCCGCTTCAAGACCGCGCGCAATGCTGCCAACACGAAACTGCAGGACCGCGACTACCGGCTCAACAGCTACAGCCTCGGCTCGTACGTCGAGCTCGGCCCCTTGTTTGCCGCCAAGGTGCGCTACTCGTCCTCGCAGCGCGCACCGGAGATCAACGAGCTGTATGCCAGCAACGCGCACTATTCGGTGATGACCCAGGAGGAAGGCAACCAGAACCTGGAGCCGGAGCGCGCAAAGAACCTGGAGCTGACCGGCCTGTTCCACCTCGGCGGCTTCGAGCTGTCGGCCACCGCGTACCGGATGAAGTACCAGAACTACCTCTACCTTGGCTACTCGGGCCTGCAGACCGCCAACCGCCTGCCGCTGAAGTACTGGAAGCAGACCGACACCACGGTGAAGGGCTTCGAGATCGACGCTTCACAGGCGCTGGATCTCGGCCGCTATGGCACGTTGAACATCTCGGCCTTTGCCGACCTGGTGAAGAACAAGGCCGACCGCCCGGACGCGCTGCGCGCCCACAATGATGGCGAGTACCTGCCGAACATGCCGACCAACCGCTACGGCGCCAACCTGCAATGGCAACGCCAGGGCTGGAAGGCGCAGCTGTCCAGTACCTACTACGGCACGCAGAAGTACCTCGGCCGCAATGTCAGCGAGGAAATTCCGCTGGACGCGTTCAACCTGGTCGACCTGCAGGTCAGCCGCGAACTGCCGGTGCGCAACAGCTACATCGCCGGCATGGAAGTGTTCGTCAACGGCAGCAACCTGCTCAACGAGGAAGCGCGCCCGCACAACTCGCCGTTGAAGTACATCGCCCCGCTGCCGGGGCGTGGCTTCCAGGTGGGTGTGACGGTCAGGCTCTGAGCCCGGGCGGAAGGAGAAGCGGCCTGCGGGTGGATTACCTGCAGGCACCCGGCACGGCGACGCGCCGGGTTGCGTCGCGAACCCGGGTTGATCCACCATCCGTCGAAAAGGAGATGGCGATGAACTGGAAGCAAGCGATTTCCCTTGGGGTGTTGTTGACCATCACCTCGGGGGCAGGTGCCGCATCTGCGATCACCTACGACAAGGATGGCCGCTACGGCTACTCGATGAACCAGCATTCCCTTACCACCGCGATGCAGCAGTCGCTGCACTACTGCGCGCTGCAATCGCGCAATTGTGGCCAGTCTGCCAGCACGACCAGCGAAGGCTATTCGGCCATCGCGACGGGCACGGTTGCGTTGGGCTTTGCACTGGGTGAGAAGACTGCGGACGCCGCGCAGCGCAAGGCCGAAAGAATGTGCAGGGAGCGCGCCAACGACTGCACGCTTGCCTTGTTGTGGCGCGAAACCCCACCGCGTGATCTCGAGCCGCCACAGCGTCCTGCTGCCGCCGCTCCGGCACCTGCAACGACGCCTGCTGCAGTACCTGCCATCCGTAGCGATCACTAAGGACAGGCAGCCCCGCGCAGGCTGCACCTTCGAACACCGGACAAAGAAAAACGCCTGCAGATCGAGGATCTGCAGGCGCTTCTTTGTATCTGGCGGAGTGAGAGGGATTCGAACCCTCGATAGAGCTTTTGACCCTATACTCCCTTAGCAGGGGAGCCCCTTCGGCCACTCGGGCATCACTCCGGGGTATTCACCGCGTCTGGTGCGTTGCACCTCAGCGGGGCGTGAATCATAACGTTAATCGAGTGCGAAGGTAAAGCGTTATTCGGCAGAATTTTCGCTACCGGCGCCACCGGCTTCGTCACCGCGCTGGATGCGCTGATAGATCTCTTCGCGATGCACAGCGACGTCCTTCGGCGCGGTGATGCCGATACGCACCTGGTTACCCTTGACGCCAAGCACGGTGACGCTCACCGAGTCACCGATCATCAGGGTTTCGCCGACGCGGCGAGTCAGGATCAACATTTTTGCAAGTCTCCATGGAACCGTGTGGAAGGGTATCCCCCACCGGCTTGACGCTCCGTCAAGAAGCGCTACCACGACAAAGGGAAAAGATTCGCAATGGTACCGTCAGCCGTCCCGCTCCTACAAGGAGGGGGACGGCCGGGTTCATCACAGGCGGGGGCTGACCCATTCGACAACTGCAGCCAGCGCAGTGGCAAGGGCGGGCCCGTCCTCGCCACCACCCTGGGCGAGGTCCGGGCGTCCGCCGCCCTTGCCCCCGATCTGACCGGCGATATGGGACAACAGTTCCCCGGCCTTGACCTTGCCCATTGCGCTGCCGTTCACACCCGCAACCAGGGCCGCCTTGCCGTCCTGGGCGCCGGCCAGCACGATCACCGCGTCGCCCAGCTGCTGCTTCAGGCGGTCCATGGCGTCACGCAGGGACTTGGCGTCGAAGCCTTCCAGGCGGGCGGCCAGCACCTTCACACCGGCGACCTCAACGGCCTGGCCGGACAGGTCGGCGGTGGCACCGGCCGCGACCTTGGCCTTCACGGCTTCCAGCTCGCGCTCCAGCTGCTTCTGGCGCTGGCCGAGGGCGCGGATCTTCTCGACCACGTCACCGGCGCTGCCACCGAGCAGCTCGGCGGCTTCAGCCAGGCGTGCCTCTTCGGCGTCCACGTAGTCCAGGGCGCCCTGGCCGGTGACCGCCTCGATGCGGCGCACGCCGGCGGAAACACCGCCCTCGGAGGTGATCTTGAACAGGCCGATATCGCCGGTACGGTTGACGTGGGTACCGCCGCACAGCTCGGTGGAGTAGTCACCCATCTTCAGCACGCGCACGTGCTCACCGTACTTCTCGCCGAACAGGGCCATCGCGCCGAAGTCCAGCGCCTCCTGCATGGCCATGGTGTGCACTTCGGCGGCATTGTTGGCGCGCACCTGCTGGTTGACCTTGCGCTCGATCACCGCCAGCTCATCAGCGCTGATCGGCTGGAAGTGCGAGAAGTCGAAACGCAGGCGGTCCGGCGCGACCAGCGAGCCCTTCTGCTGCACATGGGTGCCCAGCACTTCGCGCAGGGCGGCGTGCAGCAGGTGGGTCGCCGAGTGGTTGAGGATGGTGGCGCCGCGACGCTCGCCGTCAACCTGGCCGGACAGCACGTCGCCAACCTTCAGGCCACCTTCGGACAGCGTGCCGACGTGGCCATGGAACTGGCCAGCGAACTTCTGGGTGTCTTCCACCGCCAGGCGCACGCCGTTGCCGGTCAGCACGCCGGTGTCGCCGACCTGGCCGCCGGATTCGGCGTAGAACGGGGTCTGGTTGGTGATGACGATGACCGCATCACCGGCATCGGCCGACTGCACCGGACGACCGTCCTTGAGCAGCGCCAGCACGGTCAGGCCATCGGCCTGCAGGCGGTCATAGCCCAGGAACACGGTCGGGCTGAGGGTGGCTACCAGCTCCGCCGGCAGGGTCACGCCGCCGCCGAACTTGCCGGCCGCACGCGCGGTCTCGCGCTGCTGCTCCATCGCGGCATCGAAGCCGGCGATGTCGACGGTCAGGTCGCGTTCGCGGGCGATGTCCTGGGTCAGGTCGAGCGGGAAACCGTAGGTGTCGTACAGGCGGAAGGCGTCAACGCCCGGGATCACGCCATTGCTGGCTTTGCCAGCCACGTCCTCGAAGATCTTCATGCCGGCGTCGAGGGTTTCAGCGAAACGCTCTTCCTCGGCCTGCAGCGCACGGGTAACGGTGTCCACCGCCGCCGGCAGTTCCGGATAGGCCTCGCCCATCTGCTCGACCAGGGTCGGCACCAGCTTGCTGAAGAACGGCTGGCGCACGCCCAGCATCCAGCCATGGCGCAGGGCGCGGCGGATGATACGGCGCAGCACGTAACCGCGGCCTTCGTTGGACGGCAGCACGCCGTCGACGATCAGGAACGAACAGGCGCGGATGTGATCGGCGATCACGCGCAGCGACTTGTTCTCCAGGTCGGCCGTACCGGTCAGCTCCGACGCCTTGCGGATCAGCGCCTGGAACAGGTCGATCTCATAGTTGGTATGCACGTGCTGCAGGATCGCCGCCAGGCGCTCCAGGCCCATGCCGGTATCCACGCACGGCGCCGGCAGCGGCACCAGGGTGCCGTCGGGCTGGCGGTCGAACTGCATGAACACCAGGTTCCAGATTTCGATGAAGCGGTCGCCGTCCTCATCCGGGGAGCCCGGGGGGCCGCCGGCGATATGGTCGCCGTGGTCGTAGAAGATCTCGGTGCACGGGCCGCACGGACCCGTGTCGGCCATCTGCCAGAAGTTGTCCGAGGCGAACGGCGCGCCCTTGTTGTCACCGATGCGCACGATGCGCTCTTCCGGAATGCCGACCATGTCGCGCCACAGCGCGTACGCTTCGTCATCGGTCTGGTAGACAGTGACCAGCAGGCGCTCGGCCGGCAGCTTCCAGACCTGGGTCAGCAGCTCCCAGGCCCAGGCGATCGCGTCCTTCTTGAAGTAGTCGCCGAATGACCAGTTGCCCAGCATTTCGAAAAAGGTGTGGTGACGTGCGGTGTAACCCACCTGGTCGAGGTCGTTGTGCTTGCCGCCCGCCCGCAGGCAGCGCTGGACGTCGGCCGCGCGTACGTAGCTGCGCTTCTCCGCGCCAAGGAACACGTCCTTGAACTGCACCATGCCGGAGTTGGTGAACAGCAGGGTCGGATCGTTGCCCGGCACCAGCGGCGCCGACGGCACGATGGTGTGGCCTTTGCCCTTGAAGAATTCAAGGAAATCGCTGCGGATCTGGGAGGTCGTGAATTTGGCGGATGCGTTCATTGAGGGCTGGCAGTCTGCGGGCCGGCGGACCCGGACCACCGGCCACATTGGCCAGGGTCGCAAGGGACCGCCGAAAACCTAAAGGGTATCAGGCCCGGCGCCGCCAGTCTCAGTCATCCGGGTCGTAGCGGGTCGCGCGGCGGATGCTGTCGCCGTCAAAGCCACGTCTGGCCAACAGATCGGCGGCCTTGCGCCGCTGCGTCAGGTCCTGCGGGCCAGCCTCGCCGAAGCGGCGGCGGACCAGATCACGGGCGTTTTCCTGCCAGTCACCCTCATAGCTGTCCATCGCCGCAGCAATCGCAGCACTGTCCAGCCCATGGGTGCCCAGCTCGGCGCGGACATGGATCGGCCCGTAGCCGGTGTTGGCGCGCATCCGCACCAGGTTCTCGGCAAAACGGGTGTCGTCCTGCCAGCCCGCCTCGGTCAGCTTGGCCACGGCAGCCTGCGCGGCTTCGCCTTCGATGCCACGGGCGGTCAGCTTGCGGGTCAGCTCCCTGCGCGAATGCTCACGGCGGACCAGCAGGCCCAGCGCGCGTTGCACGGGCGTCTGCTCACGTGGCCGGCGCTTGCGGCCGGTGGGAATATCGTCGGAGTCGGACATCGGTGCTCCAAGGGTGGCGCCGTCCGTGGCGCCCTGCCCATCCCTGGGCGATTCGAACCTGCGAGGCAGGGCGACGTCACTGACGGCGCCGCCCTGCCCCACAGCAAGCCTTACTCGTCGTCGCCGTCGTCGTCGCCTTCCTCGCGGGCGGCTTCAGTCGGCTGGAACTTCTCGCGCAGCTCGGCTTCGAGCTTGGCGGCGACGGTCGGGTTGTCACGCAGGTAACCGCGGGCGTTGTCCTTGCCCTGGCCGATGCGTTCCTCACCGTAGCTGTACCAGGCGCCGGCCTTCTCGACCAACTTGGCCTCCACGCCCATGTCGATCAGTTCGCCTTCGCGGCTGATGCCCTCGCCGTACAGGATCTCGGTGATGACCTGCTTGAACGGCGGTGCCAGCTTGTTCTTGACGACCTTGATCTTGGTCTGGTTGCCGATGATCTCGTCGCCCTTCTTGATCGCGCCGATGCGGCGGATGTCCAGGCGGACCGAGGCATAGAACTTCAGCGCGTTACCACCGGTGGTGGTTTCCGGGCTCTGGCCCGGCATCATCACGCCGATCTTCATGCGCAACTGGTTGATGAAGATCACCAGCGTATTGGAGCGCTTGATGTTGCCGGTCAGCTTGCGCAGCGCCTGGCTCATCAGGCGGGCCTGCAGGCCCGGCAGCTGGTCGCCCATCTCGCCTTCGATTTCGGCCTTCGGGGTCAGCGCGGCGACCGAGTCGATCACCAGGATGTCCACCGAGCCCGAACGGACCAGCATGTCAGCGATTTCCAGCGCCTGCTCACCGGTATCCGGCTGCGACAGCAGCAGGTCATCCACGTTCACGCCCAGCTTGCCGGCGTAGATCGGGTCCAGTGCATGCTCGGCGTCGATGAAGGCCGCCGTGCCGCCCAGCTTCTGGCATTCGGCGATGGCCTGCAGGGTCAGAGTGGTCTTGCCCGAGGATTCCGGCCCGTAGATCTCAACGACACGGCCCTTCGGCAGGCCGCCAATGCCCAGTGCGATGTCGAGCATCAGCGAACCGGTCGGGATGGCTTCGACGGGCTCGACCACGCGGTCGCCCATGCGCATCACCGAGCCCTTGCCGAACTGCTTCTCGATCTGGCCCAGAGCTGCAGCGAGGGCGCGCTTCTTGTTCTCGTCCATCGGTTGGGTCCTTGCAGAGGTGATGTCGTTGGAGGTGCTGTCTTTGGGGGTCTTCTTTGCCATGGGCTCACTTTAAGTCGGACGTATCGCACAGGCTGAGATTCTGCCCGGCGCTCTGAAAAGAATTATCGGACATCCGTACCAACCTCAGTGGAACCAGAGAATCGCCACAAAAGACCGCGGGGAAATGCAATGCGGAACGGGTCAACGGTTGGGGCGCAGCAGGCCGCAATAGAGGCCTTCGATCGCAAAGTCCTGATCCGGCAGCACTTCGATCGGCCTGTAATCGGGGTTGCGCGGCAGCAGGCGGATGCGGTCCTTGGCGATCTTCAGCAGCTTGACCGTGATCTCGTCATCGATGCGGGCTACCACGATCTGCCCGGAATGGGCGTCACGGGTACGGTGCACGCCGATCAGGTCACCGTCGAAGATGCCCTCGTCGATCATCGAATCGCCCTGCACCTTCAGCAGGTAGTCCGGCGCCGGCGAGAAGAACACGCGGTCCAGCACCACGAAATCGTCCGAGCCGATATCGGCACCGATCGGCAGGCCGGCCGCCACCCGGCCCAGCACCGGCAGACGCAGCACGCTGTCGGGCAGGCCCGGCTCGGCCAGCTTCTCGACCGGCGGGGCCTGCACCAGGCGGATGCCACGGGCCTGGCCCGGGATGCGACGGATCGCACCGGCCTGCTCCAAGGCTTCCAGGTGGTACTGGGCTGCGCGCACGCCCTTGAAGCCGAACGCACGTGCGATTTCAGTCTGCGACGGCGGTGCGCCTTCGCTCTCGATGCGCTCGGCGATCAACTGCAGGATCGCCTGCTGGGTGTCGGTCAGGTCCATGGTTAGTAGTATTACTACTAACGCTCAGGTCTGCAAGTGCCGGGTGCTACACGGGGTGACGCCTACCTGCGGGGCCGAGGCGTGGTCGGCAACCGTCGCCGGGCTTGGCCCGGCTGGTAAAGGCGAAAGCAGCCGACCAGCGGTCGGCTCTACAGGAATCGCGCAGCGATTCCGCGGTTCCCGGCGGGAACCGCTGCGGTAAACACACTCACGTGTGTTTACCGCTTCTCCATATCGAAAACAGGATCCAGACGCCGCAGAAGCCGGCGCCGATGAAGCCGCACACGCCCAGTGCCAGCAGCCAGCGGCTGGAGACGCCGCCCACGCTGTGCATCACGATCGACGAGCCGATGATCAGGGCGGCGGTGACGATGCCCATCACCAGCCGGTTCGCCGCGCGGTTCACCTGTTCGCCGAAACCCTGCAATGCCGTGGTTTCCACCTTCAGCTGGAGGCGGCCACGGCGGGCGGCCTGCACCAGCTTGCGCAGGTCGCGCGGCAGCTCACCGGCGAAATCGACCAGGCCCAGCAGGCTGCGCCGGCCGCGCTTGAGCAGCGCCTTTGGCGCATAGCGCTGCAACACCACCCGCTCCAGGAATGGGCGCGCGGCGCTGGCCATGTCGAAATCCGGATCCAGCTGGCGGCCCATGCCTTCCAGGGTCAGGAACGCCTTGATCATCAGCGCCAGGTCGGCCGGCAGGGTCAGGCTGTAGCTGCGCAGCAGCTGGGTGATGTCGCCCAGCATCAGCCCGATGCGCAGGTCCTTCAACGGCACACCGCGGTACTGGTCGACGAACTGGCTGATGTCATGCTGCAGCCGGTTCTCATCCACCTCCACCCCACCGGCCCAGTCCAGCAGCACGTCGGCCACGCTCTGCGGGTCCTGCTCGACCAGCCCGTGCAGCAACTGTGCGACCTGGAAGCGACGCACTTCCGACAGCGCGCCGACCATGCCGAAATCGATCACGCCGATGCGCCCGTCGCGCAGGTAGATGATGTTGCCGGGGTGCGGGTCGGCGTGGAAGCTTCCGTCCTCCAGCACCATCTTCAACACGATGTCGGCGCCGCGCCGTGCGAGTTCGCGGCGGTCCAGCCCCGCTGCATCGACGCCGGCGAGGTCGCGGCCGGGGATGCCGTCAACGAAGTCCTGCACGTTCAGGCTCTCGCAGGTCCACTGCCAGTGCACGCTGGGAATCAGGATGTCGCCGCGGCCCTTGAAATTGCGCGCGATGCGCTCGGCGTTGCGGCATTCGGCGGCGAAATCGAGCTCGCGGCGCAGTGACACGGTGAACTGCTGCACCACCTCGGCCGGACGATAGCGGCGCAGGTCCGGCAGGCGGGCTTCGACGATCTCGGCCAGGCGTGCCAGCAGCCGCAGGTCGGCCTCGACCACATCGCGGATACCGGGGCGACGTACCTTCAGCACCACCTCGCGACCGTCATGCAGCCGCGCACGATGGGCCTGCGCCAGCGAGGCGGCGGCCATCGGGGTTTCATCAAGGAAAGCGAATACCTCCGTGGGCGACGCGCCAAGGTCGGCCTCGAGCTGCTCGCGGATGTCCGCGTACGGCAACGCCGGCACTGCGTTCTGCAGTTCGGAGAGCTCGGCGATCCATTCCGGAGGCAGCAGGTCGACACGGGTCGCCAGCACCTGGCCGAGCTTGACGAAGGTCGGGCCGAGATCCTGCATCGCGCTGCGCACGCGCACCGGCGCCGTCATCCGCAGCAGTTCCTGCCGCTCCTCGTTCCAGTGCAGCAGGCGCCCTGCCCGTTCAAGCGTGGTGGCCAGGCCGATGCGCCGCACCACGTCGCCGAAGCCATAACGGATCAGGACAACAGCAATTTCCTGCAGTCGGCCCAGGTCACGGACCGTGCCCAGCGTTTCCCACATCATGCGTGCTCCGGACGATTACCGGAGCAGCATGTCACAGCTGGGCGTCGATACCGCGCAATGCCGCCGCTACGGTTTGCCGGCGGATGGCTTCGCGGTCGCCGTCGAACTGGAACAGCTCGGCGCGGGCGTAACCGCCACGGCGCTTCCAGCCGATCCAGACACTGCCGACCGGCTTGTCCGGGCTGCCACCGCCGGGGCCGGCGATCCCGGTCACCGCCACCGCAATGCCGGCACCGGAATTGACCAGGGCACCGGAGACCATTTCCAGCACCGTCTCGCGGCTGACCGCACCGAACTGCTCCAGGGTCTGCGCGCGCACGCCAAGCAGGCGCTGCTTGGCTTCATAGCTGTAGACCACCATGCCGCAGTCGAAGAACGCCGACGACCCGGCGATATCGGTCATGCACTTGGCGATCCAGCCACCGCTGCAGCTTTCAGCGGTCACCAGCTGCAGCGAGGCCTGCTGCAGGCGCTGCCCTAGCGCGGCGGACTGGGCGTTGAGATCGGCGTCGGTGGGGATGGACATCGGCATGACGGTGGGGTGAAGAACCTGCACGTTGTACCGCAGATGACAGGTTGATGTCGCGGGCCGGCGGCACGGTTGCGCTGCCGGCCAGCGGCCGGCACTACCGGGCCTTGGTCGCTACCTCACCACTCCGGCAGCTTTTCCGGCAACAGGGCGCGGATCGGCGCGCCGTCGGCACTGGCAGCCAGCTTCTCGGCTTCGGCGATCGGCAGGTCCACCTGCAGCAGCCAGCCCTCTTCATCGGCCTGCTCGCTGCGGATCACTTCCAGCTGATGCAGGCGCGCGCGCAGGCGGCCCGCATCGGGCGGCAGGCGCAGTTCACCGGTCACGTGCTGCAGGCCCAGGCGCTTGCCCAGCACTGCCTGCAGCAGGTCCAGGCCCCGCCCGTCACGCGCGGAAATCCATACCCGCTCGCGTCGCGATTCATCAGGAATACCGTCCTGGCCATCGTGACGGACGTCGGCACCGTCGATGCGGTCGATCTTGTTGAACACCAGCAGCTGCGGCAGATCACCAGCACCTACCGCGGTCAGCACCTCGTCGACCTGGGCGATGCGCTCCTCGCGATGCGGATCGGCGGCATCCACCACGTGCAGCAGGAAATCGGCTTCGCGCGCCTCAGACAGGGTCGAGCGGAACGCGGCAACCAGGTCATGCGGCAGATCGCGGACAAAGCCAACGGTATCGGCCAGCACCACGTTACCGCCGGGGACCGCAATGCGGCGCACGGTCGGGTCCAGCGTGGCAAACAGCTGGTCGGCGGCGTAGGCCTCGGCACCGGTCATGGCATTGAACAGGGTCGACTTGCCGGCGTTGGTGTAGCCCACCAGGGCCACGCGCGGCAGTTCGCTGCGCACGCGCGCACGGCGCATCTGGGTGCGCTGCACTTCCACCTTCTCCAAGCGCTTCTGCAGCTGCTCCACCCGCTTCTGCAACAGGCGGCGGTCGGTTTCCAGCTGGGTTTCACCCGGGCCGCGCAGGCCGATCGAACCGCCGCGCTGGCGCTCAAGGTGGGTCCAACCGCGTACCAGCCGCGTCGCCAGGTGACGCAGCTGCGCCAGCTCGACCTGCAGCTTGCCTTCGTGGCTGTGCGCACGCTGGGCAAAGATGTCCAAGATCAGGCCGGTCCGGTCGATCACCCGGCGCTCGAGGAAGCGTTCCAGGTTGCGCTCCTGGCCCGGGCTCAACGCATGGTTGACCAGGATCAGGTCGGCGCCGCTGGCATCGGCCGCCGCCTTGATCTCGTCAAGCTTGCCGCTGCCGATCAGGGTCGACGGGTTGGGACGGTCCAGGCGCGCGGTGATCGTCGCGGCGATGCTGGCCCCAGCCGAGCGGGCCAGATCACCGAACTCTTCCAGCACATCGTCTTCCAGCTTGCCGAAATGCGGCTGGATCAACAGGGCGTGTTCGCCCTTTTTCGAGCGGTCAAACATTCACCGCTCCGGTATTACTCGTCTGCTTCATCACCTGCCTGACCACCTTCACCCGATTGCACGTAACCACCGCCCGGACCGACCTTCACATTGCGTGCCGGGACGACCGTGGAAATGGCGTGCTTGTAGACCATCTGGCTGACCGTGTTGCGCAGCAGGACCACGAACTGGTCGAACGACTCGATCGTGCCCTGCAGCTTGATGCCGTTCACCAGGTACACCGAAACCGGCACGCGTTCGCGCCGCAGTGCATTCAAGAAAGGATCCTGCAGCGATTGCCCCTTGGACATTGCACACTCCTGATTATTGTTCTTATTGGGTTGCCGACGGTTGCCACGGCCCCCGAGCCGCCCGCCGTCCAATGATGTTACACGGCTGGCGGGGGTTCAGCGTGCGACGAAGGTCGACACCGCGCCGGCCAGTCGCTCGCTGTCGATATGGGGGTCGAACCAGCGCGCATCAAGCTCGCCACGCAGCCAGGTCAGCTGGCGCTTGGCCAGCTGGCGGGTGGCGAAGATCGCCTTGTCACGGAAACGGGCGGCATCCCCCTCCCCGTCCAGGTATTCCCAGGCCTGGCGGTAGCCGACTGCACGTACCGCAGGCAGGTCCAGGGGCGCCTGCACCCTGGCCATTTCCGGCATCGCGCGCAGTGCCCGCACCTCGTCGAGGAAGCCCTGTGCCAGCATGAGATCGAAGCGGGCCTCGATGCGCTGGTGCAGGACCGCGCGGTCACGCGGGGCCAGGATCAGCTTGAGGGTGCGCACCGGCAACGGCGCCACGCCCGGCCGGCGCTGCCATTCCGAGATGGGGGTACCGGTCAGGCGATAGACCTCCAGCGCCCGCTGGATGCGTTGCGGGTCGGTGGCATGGATGCGGGCAGCCGCGGCCGGATCGACCTTGGCCAGCTCGGCATGCAGCGCCGCCCAGCCACGCTCGGCCGCTTCGGCACTGAGCACTTCGCGCATTGCCGGGTCGGCTTCGGGCATCGGCGACAAGCCCTGCAGCAGGGCACGGAAGTACAGGCCGGTGCCACCAGCCAGGATCGGCGTTTTGCCGCGCCCCACGATATCGGCCACGACACGGCCGGCATCGGCGGCAAACTCGGCCGCCGAATAGGTCTGCCAGGGCTCGCGCAGGTCCAGCAGGTGATGCGGGGCCTGCGCGCGTTCGGCGGCATCGGGCTTGGCCGAACCGATGTCCAGGTGGCGGTACACCAGCGCCGAATCGACACTGACGATCTCGCCATCCAGCTGCCGGGCCAGGGCAATGGCCGTGGCCGTCTTGCCACTGGCCGTCGGCCCCATCACGGCGATCGCCAATGGCCGCCGGTCGATGCCCATCAGTCTTCGTCCGGCCAGCGGATCGACGGTGCGGCGTCGGTACGCGGCGTCGGCACGGCTTCCACGGCCTGCCAGATCTTCAGGGCATCGACCGTGGCCGCCACGTCATGCACGCGCACGATGCGCGCGCCGCGCTGCACCGCGATCAGGTGCGCAGCCACCGAAGCCGCCACCCGCTCGGACGGTGTGTCGCGACCGGTCAGTTCACCGAGACTGCGCTTGCGCGACAGGCCGGCCAGCATCGGCACACCCATTTCCAGGAAGCGCTCCGAGCGCGCCAGCAGGGTCATGTTGTGCGCGGTGGTCTTGCCGAAACCGAAGCCGAGATCGACCAGCAGGTTCTTCTTGGGAATGCCGGCCATTTCCGCAGCGAACAGGCGCTGCACGAGGAACCCGTGCACCTCGGCGACCACGTCGTCATAGTGCGGATCGGCCTGCATATGACCCGGCTCGCCCTGCATGTGCATCAGTATCACCGGCACGCCCGCCTCGGCAGCGGCATCGAGTGCGCCGTCCTGGCGCAGGCCGAAGATGTCGTTGATCATGCCGGCACCGGCGGCCACCGCCGCGCGCATCACCTCCGGCTTGAAGGTGTCGATGCTGATCGGCACCGTGGTGCGGGCGGCCAGCTGCTCGATTACCGGAATCACACGTCGCAGTTCTTCCTCGATCGATACCGGGGCAGCACCCGGGCGGGTGGATTCGCCACCGACGTCGAGCAGATCGGCGCCTTCCTCGACCAGCTTCAGGCCATGTGCGACCGCAGCCTCGGTGGTGTCGTGCGCGCCGCCGTCGGAGAACGAGTCCGGGGTGACGTTGACGATGCCCATGACCCGGGCACGGTCGAGGCGCAGGATGCGGCCGGCGCAATCGAGCTGGGGCGAGGTATCGAACATGGGCAATCCTGCAGGGACAACGGCGGGTAGTTTAGTTCGGCAGGGCGGCGCCCTGCACCCGCAGAGGCCAGAGCGACAGCAACAGCCAGAGCAACAGCGGGTCTACTGGGGAATGGCGGGGTGGGTCCGG